>NZ_FTOO01000034.1 GCF_900156755.1 Alicyclobacillus vulcanalis | reverse complement strand
TGCAACGCGGGCTTTTTCTTGTCTCAGTGAGGTCTCTTCTCTTTTGCCTCGGAGAATCCTCCCAGAAGCAAACCCTACTCAAACTTTATACGCTCTGCCTTGCGTGTTGGGCGCGTGACAGGAGCCATAGGTGGTGATCAAGATTTCACGTGTAACGCTCTAGAGATGGGCGAGCAAGTGGGAAGCAGGAAGGTACACGGGGATCGCGGCAACGGTGAAATCGTATCGGCCCGTGCCAATGAGTGGCGGGAGACGGGGAGTAGGTGAGAGACGGGTATCAGGTGGGAGACGGGTATTACGCGCGCCCATCCACGCACGGATCATGCGCCTGTGAAGGCCTGGCGTGCCGGGTGTCGCTATTTAACGGTGTGGCGCTTGTCATACGGTGAAGCTTCAACTGCTGGTGCTTTCTTTGTCAAAGGGGAGGGGAGGAATTCTAAGAGAGAGCGGCAAGAGGGAGCGGCGTCAAACACCGAGAGGCCAAGGTCGTCCATGTATACGCCGCGAGTCGCGTCGACGTGCTCTATCGCTAGGTCAAGTGCTTCCCGGTCCGGTCGAGCGGCGTGTGCGTGGGGTGCTTTCGCGACGGATGGAGGGGGGTATTTTTACGAGTTCGACAGAGGACACCAGTGAACCTGGGGCACGCGCAGTTCAGGATCCCGAGTCCGAGTTCTGGACGGTGCTTGACAAAGGGCGCACATCGGTGATAACCTCGTGCACGTTGCGTCGTTCACGTTGTTGTCTCAGTGTGACGTCATGTTTACAATTCGTAATAGAGGCGTTGTAACGCGGAGTCACCGGAGTCACTGCAGAGACGACGCAGAGCAGAGTTAAGCTCTTGACAGCGAGATTTGGAATGTGGTACGGTAAGCGAGCTGCCGGTGAGGCGGCGCGAAAGACCGCGCGAGAGCGCGGGAACGCTCCTTGAAAACTAAACACACGAGACCACCAAACCCACAAGTCCATGCGACCCCAAATGGAGTACAGGATAGACGCTTGGATTG
>NZ_FTOO01000033.1 GCF_900156755.1 Alicyclobacillus vulcanalis | reverse complement strand
TCCACAACGCCCGCTGCTCAAACCGCACCACACGCCCCGTCGCCCTGCCCGGCATCATCGGTACGCGCTTCGCGGCCTCCATCAACTCCGCTAGTTCTCGCTCTTTCAACACCGTGGCGAGCATCCGCCCCACGTGTACCGCCATGTCGCTGATTTCGCGGTTCAGTGTCCGCGACGACATGTGCAGTTCCATCGCACAGGCCACGAGCTTCTTGCCCTGCTGATACCGCAACCGGAACAATCCCCACCACTCCGTGCCCTCCACGGCCTGTTCAATCAGCCGCATTTGGCCTTCCAACGCGCGGAGCGACTGCCGCACTCGCACCTTCGTCTTCAAACTCGTCGCCTTGATGCGCTGGCGGGACTGCCACAGCACCCGGTACAGGTTCAGCGCCGCGTACCCGATCTCCTGATACGTCGCGTCATCGAGCACATTCGGAGCGGCAGATGTCGGTTCCGGCGGCATGGGCAAAAGGCATGTCTGCTGGGCCTCCCGCATGTCCTTGATGCGGCCGTGGACCAGTTGCCACCCGCCTGCGCCTTCTTGCACGTAGATCCGCAACACAAGGTCGTCCAAGCGAACTCCGATCGCCTCGAACACCCCGCGCAGAACCTCCACGAACGTGTCCGGCTGCATCTCGCACGTCACCATGTGCTCACTCGTTGGACCCATGAGCGCGTACGTGTAGTGCCGCTCCATCGCCATCACCTCCTCATTCATCCGGGAAGAGTGCATAGAACTCCGCGTACCGCTCGTCGCGGATGCGCTCCCTGCGTGTCGGCTGAGATGTGCGAGTTCGGCTCGTCCGATGAGGCGACGGCGAAGGTTGAGGTTTCACGCAATGTTCGCGATACTCGGCCCAGTTCACCGCCTCGACAGGCTGTCGCTTGGCGACCTCCGCCGCACAGCGCTCCTTGATGACCTCCGCGCAATACGCGAAACTGCGCGGGCGTCGGTCGGCGAAAGTGGCGAACGTGTAGTCAATGCCGGCCAGGATGAAGTCCATGGGGACGCCGCT
>NZ_FTOO01000032.1 GCF_900156755.1 Alicyclobacillus vulcanalis | reverse complement strand
GGCAAGTTGAAGGATATTCACGACGTCCAAAGCATGCTCAAGGATCTTTTCGCGAGCACCGTCCAAGAAATGCTTGAAGCCGAATTGGACACGCACCTGGGGTATGCCAAATACGACGCGAAACACAAAGACACGGATAACGCCCGAAATGGCCACGGCGCCATGCGTACGGTGCAGTCCGAGCTCGGCGATATCGAGATTGCGCTTCCTCGAGACCGGAAAGGCGAGTTTGAGCCTTTCATTGTGCAAAAGCGTCAAAAGTACATGCCAAGCATCGAGGAACAGGTCATTGCGCTGTATGCTCGCGGCTTCAGCACAAGGGATATCCAGGACCACCTCCAGCAGATCTACGGTGTGGATATGTCGCCCACGCTGGTGTCCAACCTCACCGATCGCCTCTTGCCGCGGATTCACGAGTGGCAGAATCGTCCATTGCACCCCCTCTATACCGTTGTCTTCCTCGACGCCATTCACTACAAGGTGCGTGAAGAAGGTCGCTTGGTAAGCAAGGCGGCGTACATGGTCATTGGCATCGACATTGAGGGTCAGAAAGACGTGCTGGGCATCTGGATTGGACAAAGTGAGTCCTCGAAGTTCTGGCTAGGCGTGTTGAATGACCTGAAGGCGCGCGGCGTGCAGGATGTGCTCGTCTTTTCTACGGATAACCTGAAGGGATTCAGCGAAGCCATCGCCGCCTGTTTCCCACGCTCCGATGTCCAAAAATGCATCGTCCACCAAATTCGAAATTCGCTGCGGTATGTGTCCTACAAGGATTTCAAGGCGGTCACGGCAGCACTCAAGCCCATCTATCAGGCACCCACGGAAGAGGCGGCCTTGATGGAGCTTGACCAGTTTGAACAGGCATGGGGAGCGCGCTATCCCCTGTGTGTGAAGTCGTGGCGAGACAACTGGACGGAACTCGCGACGTTCTACCGATACCCTGTGGAAATGCGGCGCATCATGTATACAACGAACATCATCGAGGGCTACCACAGGCAGTTACGAAAAGCGACGAAGGGCAAGAGCATGTTCCCAAACGACGAGTCGTTGTTGAAGATGCTGTATCTGGCGACGATGGAGGTGACGAGAAAATGGACGATGCGAGTGGCCAACTGGGGCACCATTCTAGGACAACTAGCCATCTACTTCGGCGACCGAGTGACGCCATACCTGCCATGACGACGTTAGGTGGCATGCCCACTGTGTGTGGCATGCCACATCTGACCAGGATGG
>NZ_FTOO01000031.1 GCF_900156755.1 Alicyclobacillus vulcanalis | reverse complement strand
TGCGTGTCCAATTCGGCTTCAAGCATTTCTTGGACGGTGCTCGCGAAAAGATCCTTGAGCATGCTTTGGACGTCGTGAATATCCTTCAACTTGCCTTCTCGAATGAGTTGACGGATTTGCTCCTTGGATATCAGTTCCATGTACGTTCACTCCCCTTGTAGACTCCCACTCCTGGGTTCGGGGAGTTTACACAGTTCATTTTACACTCTCATTCGCGGTAGAGACGATAGCGCGACAAAATCACCGTAGATCTTCAACGCTTGTTCCATTTATTTTCCTTTGATGAGAAAATAGAGGCCCGCCATTTTCATCCGCCTCTTGTGCCCAACCGGGCATAGCGATTTACATTCTCGATTCGCCCTGTCCGCAGTTTGATCCTAACATCAAAACCCTCGCGCCGCTCCGAAGGATCTGTTTCCATCCATTCGTCGAAGGAAAAGAGCCATGTTTGTCAAAGATACATGTTGGACTTCGCCCCCGTAGAAATGGTTTACTCGATACCATTTTCTTTCTTTCAAGCTGAGGTGAAGTCCATCTTTATGCTCGACAAACCTTGCCGCACAAGGGCTCGTAATTCTGCAAAAGGCTCAACGAATTACACAACTCTAATTAACATTAAACTTCGCTAAAGGAGGCGATAGTGATGCTACTATGTAAACACCTCAAGAACATAGTTTATAGGGAAATAGAAAGAGGGAACGAGCCTTTAGAAGTAGAGAATTGGTCAAATATATGCCTGAATGTTAGATTTAAATATAAATTTGATAAAATAAATACTAAAGAAGCATTAGATAGCGTTTGCCTGAAAAAATGGGAGAATACAGACTCGCACTATACAGTCGAACAAGGAATTATGTGCTTGTGTTGTAGTATTAGCGTGTCCTTTCCTCTTGAGCAGGATTGATGGCTCAAAGAGGTTTGCAATGTTGACATGAACAGAACTATCTGGCGGCACTGATAGTTAGCTTCTGCGCCTGTGACGGCAGATGAGCGTCAACACCGGAGTCATTTTGGCCCTTTTCGGCGGGTTAGCTTTGACCCAACCAGCGGCGTCGAATCAGGATGTAGTCGCAGTCTCTCGTGGAGCGCCGCAGACGCCGATCCAGCCCTTTTCACCTCATCCGTCAGGTCCATGTTCGGCATCCGTTCGAAGAGATACTTGAGATACGCGGTCGGATTCAGTCCATTTTCCTTCGCTGTCTCCACGATGCTGTACGTCACGGCACTCGCCCGCGCTCGGTAGTGTCCCGTCAAGAGGTGTAAATTCACCGTTTGTGTGTACTGTGTGACATCGGTCAGCTTTGTCCCGTTCGGGACGATATCGACCGTCTTC
>NZ_FTOO01000030.1 GCF_900156755.1 Alicyclobacillus vulcanalis | reverse complement strand
GTTAGAGTCTCAAGTAGTGGTGTAAAAGCCGTCGTCCTCAATTGACGACGAAGCCACCGTGCGTGTCTACTAAAGTGTGGCGAACACCAAAAGTAGGAGGCACGCAACGATGGCTTCGCTCAATAGCTTCGCAGTTCTCGAGTGGATTCGCAAGATGCAAGACGTGGATCAGATCGATTTTTTACGGGAATTGATGCAACTCGTGACGCAGTTCCTCATCGATGCAGAAGCGGCAGAGAAAATTGGCGCCGAGCGCTACGAGCGGACGGAGAGCCGCGTCACACAACGAAACGGCTATCGTTCAAGGGCCTGGGACACGCGCCTCGGGACGGTCGATTTGAAGATTCCAAAGCTCCGTCAGGGCAGCTTCTTCCCTTCCATTCTGGAGCCTAGGCGTCGAGCGGAGCAAGCGCTGGCTTCTGTGATCCAGGAAGCGTACGTGAAGGGCGTGAGCACCCGCAAGGTCGACGACCTGGTGCGAGCGTTGGGCCTAGATGGCATCAGCAAAAGCGAGGTATCTCGCCTCTGCCAGCTCATCGATGAAGAGGTTCGCCAGTTCAAGGAGCGGCCGCTCGAGCGGGAGTATCCGTACGTGTGGCTGGATGCCACGTTCCCGAAGGTGCGGGAGGGTGGCCGCGTGCAGAGCATGGCGCTGGTCATCGCCATTGGGGTCACGGACACCGGGGAGCGCGAGGTACTCGGGTTCGATGTGGGAACGAGCGAGGACGGCGCGTTCTGGTCGGACTTTCTGCGTGGCCTGAAAGCGCGAGGACTTCGGGGCGTGCGTCTGGTGGTGAGCGATGCGCACGCGGGCTTGCGGCAAGCCATTTCGGAAGTGCTGACGGGCGCGACGTGGCAACGCTGCAAAGTGCACACGATCCGGAACGTGTTGAGCCAGGTGCCGAAGAAGGAGCAGTCGATGGTGGCGTCGATCCTCCGGACAATCTTCACCCAGCCCGCGCAGGAAGCGGCCCGCGAGCAGCTTCGCCGAGTGGTCGCGGAACTCCAGGGGCGGTTTCCGAAGGCGATGGCCATTCTGGAAGAGGCGGAGGAGGACGTCTTGGCGTTTATGGCGCTTCCGGGCGAACACTGGCGGCAAATCTGCTCGACCAACCCGCTCGAGCGGCTGAATCGAGAGATGCGTCGGCGGATGGACGTCGTGGGGATTTTCCCGAATCGAGCATCGGTGTTGCGTCTGGCTGGAGCGATTCTGCAAGAGCAACACGAAGAGTGGCTGGTGTCGCGACGGTACTTCAGCCTGGAGTCGATGGCGAAACTGAAGCCCAACCGTCCGTTCCTCGCAGCCGAGGCGATGTTGCAAAAATAACGTGTGGGAAGGGGCGTGCGAGGATGCTCGCAGACCAAGGCTTTATCCCCTAATGGCTTAGAATCGACCGGCGAGCGCGATGTCAAGGGCGTCTGGAGGACGAACGAAGCGTCCCTTGACAGAGTGTGAAGACGGTCGATATCGTCCCGAACGGGACAAAGCTGACCGATGTCACACAGTACACACAAACGGTGAATTTACACCTCTTGACGGGACACTACC
>NZ_FTOO01000029.1 GCF_900156755.1 Alicyclobacillus vulcanalis | reverse complement strand
ACTAGCGGAGTTGATGGAGGCCGCGAAGCGCGTACCGATGATGCCGGGCAGGGCGACGGGGCGTGTGGTGCGGTTTGAGCAGCGGGCGTTGTGGAATGAGGTGAAAGGTTTGTGAGATGAGTCTGTTACAATAGACCCCGGTATGGAACAAGCCTTGGGGCACCTCCACCCGCTGAGCGGGAGGAGGTGGGGCCGATGAGTGTGTACGATGCGCTATCGCTCGTATTCCAGTTTGCATCCTTCGTGGTTGCGTTTCTGGCGCTTGTCGTGACCCTGGTACTGGCGTTTAGACGCAAGTAACCGCCCCATCGCGCTCGACTGCCTTGGGGCGGTTACCGCCTGTCCAGATAGATACTGGCGGGTGGGATGCTCAAGGCATCCATGCCAGGGGAATTCGGAGCTAGCCCCTCCGAGTTCCCTATTTCAGTTTAAGCATACCACAACGGAATGATTCTGCAATGCCAGACGATGGACATCGCGCAAGGGCAGCACAGCGCGGTATACTGGAGGCAAATGAGCACGATGGAGATCGCACGAACCGGAAACGATATTGTGTCGAAACACCTGACCAACGCGTTGGCGGGCGAGGTGCTGTCGGTCATCGGTATCCATAACGCGCGTGTGGTGCGCGCATTGCCGACCGAGTTGCCAAAGGTCGAGGTGCGACAGGAGTTCACGGACATCATGCTGGAACTTGCAGATGGCCGTCTGTTGCATCTCGAGTTCCAGACCACACGCGAGCCGAATCTGTACCGCTTTGGCGCGTATGATTGGGCAATTGCCGAACGGTACAAGCGACCGATCCGAACGGTGGTGCTGTACACGCGCGACGTGACCGAGGCACCGCGGACGTTGGACGCAGGCAGCATGCAATACACCGTCGAGAATGTGTACCTGGGCCGCTTAGACGGGGACGCGGCGCTGGAGACCGTGAAGCGCCACCTGTCCGCGCATGAGTGGACGGAGGAAGACCGGGTACGCTTGGCATTCGCGTTCCATATGCGGTTTGAACGCCGGACGCGGGATGAAGCGTTTGGGGAGATCGTCGAGGTTGTGCAGCGCTTGCCGGATGTGCATGAGCAGAACTATCTGGCGGCGCTGATTCTCGGCTTCAGCGGACGTGTGATGGCGGATGAACAGAAGGAACAACTAAGGAGGGTATTGGAGATGACGGATCTGTTGCGTGAGCTGGAGCGGGAGTTTGAGGAGAAGGGGATTCACAAAGGCGAGCTCTTGAAAGCGCGCGAAATTGCCCATAACTTGCTCGCGGAGGGCGTTCCGACAGAGGTTATCGAAAAGGCAACGGGGCTTTCGCGTGAAGAGCTGGAAGAGCTTAAGAAGCATCTGCATTGAAGGTGTTGGAGATGACTGATCTGCTGCGTGAGTTGGAACGGGAGTTTGAGGAGAAGGGGATTCACAAAGGCGAGCTCTTGAAAGCGCGCGAAATTGCATATCGCCTTCTTCATAAAGGTTCCTCTGTACAAGAAGTTGTGGACATTACAGGATTCTCGGTTGAAGACGTGGAAGAAATCCGTCAAAACCTGCACTGAGCATTGCGTCCAAAGGGGACTCGGTGTTCATGGCCGGGTCTCTTTTTGTGTCCGCTCAATCTGGCCTAAAGTTGGCGCAAAGTTGCACGTTCACCGTGCTACGTTGGTGACAGTGGAACGGTCG
>NZ_FTOO01000028.1 GCF_900156755.1 Alicyclobacillus vulcanalis | reverse complement strand
TGCGTGTCCAATTCGGCTTCAAGCATTTCTTGGACGGTGCTCGCGAAAAGATCCTTGAGCATGCTTTGGACGTCGTGAATATCCTTCAACTTGCCTTCTCGAATGAGTTGACGGATTTGCTCCTTGGATATCAGTTCCATGTACGTTCACTCCCCTTGTAGACTCCCACTCCTGGGTTCGGGGAGTTTACACAGTTCATTTTACACTCTCCGATTCGCACGGTCAGCGACGAACGATTTGGGCCTTCGCCATGGTACTCGCCTACTCCCGCATGCTCTACGTTGAGTTTATCAAAGCGGGAGACCAGCTGCATATCCTTCAGGCTCTGCGCCATGCGCTGGAGTTCTTTGGTGGGGTACCGAGGGTCATGCTCAGCGACAACTGTTCACCTTTGGTGGTCGCCAATGACGGTCAAGGCCATGTCGACTGGCAACCGGCTTATCTCGACTTTGCCAAGTTCTACGGATTCGTGCCCAAGGCATGTCGGCCTCGCCGGAGCCGCACCAAGGGCAAGGTCGAACGGCCTATTCGCTATATCCGGGACAGCTTCTGGCCAGTTGCCTTTGTGGACGTTCAGGATTTGAACCGACAGGTCGCATGGTGGCGCGATCACGTGGCCAACGTCCGCATCCACGGAACGACCCATGAACAGCCCATCGTGGGGTTTCAAGCCGAAAAGCTGCAACCGCTACCGGCCACCCCGTATGTGTTGGCTTGTGCAGGTCTTCGGAAGGTGATGAATGACTGCCGGGTTTCCTGGAATACGAACTTGTACACCGTTCCCTGGCGCTATGTGGGCCACACGGTCCTGGTTCGGGAGTTCGAATCGGGTCGTCTGCAGATCGAATACGGCGTACAGGTGATCGCGGAACATCGCGTGCTGTCCGGCAAGCATCAAATCTCCACGGATCCCGAGCATTACAAGAACATCCCTCGAGATAGCGCGAATCCGACGCGGGGTAAGACAGCGGGATGGCAAGTCGACCCGGACGTGGAGCAGGGCGAACTTACGGTCTATGAACAGATCGCGATGGGAGGTTATGTGCAATGAGCGAAGCGCTACTAGTAGCTCAGGTCGAAGAACAACTGTTGGACCTGGACTTGAAGCGAGCTGCTGCCGTCTTGCCGGCGTGCGTGGAGTGGGCCGCCGGGCAAGAGGCGACCTATGTCGCATTTCTCCAGCGTTTGCTGGAGGCTGAACAGGAGGAACGGCACAGCCGGGCCATGCAGGCTCGGCTGCGCTTGGCGAACTTTCCGTTCCACAAGACGCTCGCCGACTTCGACTTCTCGTTCCAGCCGTCTGTGGATGAGCGCCAAATCCGAGAGCTCGCAACGCTGACGTTTGTCCAAGAATGTGGCAACGTCATCTTCCTGGGGACGCCGGGAGTGGGAAAGATGCATTTCGCGGTGGCCCTAGGCATGGAGGCGATTCGCCAGCGGATGAGCGTCTACTTCGTCACGATGCAGAAGCTCGTGAGCGATTTGCGTCGAGCCTACCAAGAAGGGCGACTGGACAGGCGCCTGCGGGTCTACACGCAGCCGAAGATTCTGATCTGTGATGAGGTTGGCTTCTTGCCTCTGGACGCGCTCGACGCCGCGAACTTCTTCCGCCTGGTATCGGAAAGGTACGAGCGAAGGTCGTTGATCATGACGTCCAACACGAGTTTCACGAACTGGGGAACGCTCTTCGGCGATCAGGTCCTAGCCTCCGCGTTGCTCTATCGCTTGCTGCACCACGCAACGACCGTGAATATCCGCGGCAACAGTTACCGGATGAAAGACAAGCTACGAGCTGGTGTTACGCACGCATTCTCGGGGACAAGAGACGAAGCGAACGTATGTGTGGGGAACGAATCGCGATGATTTTGGGGAATCGAATCCGCTGTTTTTGGGGAATCGAGCGCGATTTTTTTTTGGGGAGTTTTAACCCGCTGTTGACAGCGTCCAAGAGATTGCGCATGAAGTGGGTCTGGCGCCGTTGCCACGTGCAGCCCTGAAATTCGGTCTGAAGTGCCTTGACGAGTCCGCTGTGACTGTCGGACACGACGATGTCGACGCCGCTCAAACCGC
>NZ_FTOO01000027.1 GCF_900156755.1 Alicyclobacillus vulcanalis | reverse complement strand
TTGACAGCCTCACATGGTACGACAGCCTGGGACCCGCCACAGGAACGAATGTAATCTCTTCAAAATGGAGTTTACACAGAACACTTGACACACCCGCGAATCGTAGTAGGGGAAGGCCCCCAAATCGATCTGGGCTTGTTCACCCGGATCCGACTCAAATCGCTCGGTGGCCCTGGCAGAGACCACCGGGCAAAGTGGCTTCATGAACTCACGTAGGACGGTGATACCGCCGGTATAGCCCTGCTCCCGAATCTCTCGCAGAATTCGTTCAGCGTTGAGAACACCCAGTTGCATACGCTGCTTCACGTAATCCTTGTAGGGCTCCAGCTTGGAACCCCTCTTTCGCTCCCCACGCGACGCTCTTTCGCCCTGCTTCTCCTCCAGCGATGAATTCAGCGCGCTGCGAATGGTCTTACGGTCATGGCCGAATCTTCTGGCCAGTTCCGAGATGCGGACGCCAGCCTCGTAGAGTTGCCTGATCTCCATCCTCTCGTCCTCCCTCATGACGGGCACCTCCCATGAACGGATGACAGGTGCCACGATTCGACATGGGGGTGGGGAATTCATCCCGATGATTTTGAGGAATTGAGGCCGATGATCTTGGGGAATTCTCATCCGATGTTATTGGGGATTTTACAACCGATGTTGACAGATGCCACACCCAAGGCGTTGCAGGAGCAGGTCTACCAACAAGTTCGCGCGGTCCTGGATGCGCCTGACCTGAAGACTGCACGGTTGCTCAAAGATGCGTTTGTCGAGGCTCACGCAGAGAAGGCACCGAAGGCGGTGCAGGTGTTGGAGGATGGGTTTGATGATGTAACCGCTGTTTTGGTCTTACCTGAGCGATATCGGCGGCGCTTACGCACCACAACGGTGTCGAACGGCTCAACGAAGAAATTCGGCGCCGCGAGCGCATCATTCGGATCTTCCCCAACCGGGAATCGGCGATCCGTCTGCTCGGGGCGTTACTGATGGAAATCGACGAAGAATGGACGACAGGGCGGAAATATCTCAACATGGACGAGTATGAGGCATGGAAGAAGGCGCAACAGGCCTGGAGAGAATCAGCTCAGGCTTGTGCAGCAACGGCCTAAGTGATCACCGCTCCATTCGCCGAAGAGGGCAATTTTGATGAGAAAATAGAGGCACGCCAATTTTCATCCGCCTCTTGTGCCCAACCGGGCATGGCGGTTTACAAACAATCTCGGACTTGATCAACGGATACACTCTAGACCCCTCCCACCGAGCCACTTCTTCTCATAATTAGCGGCGAAAACATCACAAAGGAAGCTCCAAAAAAACAGAATACAGTGTTGTTATCTAAATCATTTAACCACCCCCATCTATATGCCATCGCTTGTAGCAAAAAAGAACCCAAAGCTAAAACACACAACCAGACGTCCATTACTACCGAAACAATCATTAATGGTTTCCAGTATGATCTTACGAAATTTAATATATGGGAAAAAGACACTTCCTGATCCCTGTATATTAAAACATATATCACACACATAAACGCAGTTGTTGCTATAGATGAAATCATGCCCAAGAGCGTTATTGACAAATGATATATATCTAATTTCAGCTCAAATTTTGTGTAAAAATAATCGGGAATTAAAAGCAATAACATTCCAAGTACATTGACACGTAAATACTTTATCATTCTTGTGCATTTGTAAGTTGATTTTAAAACAAATTCCAACCCACAAGAAACGATAATTGAGTTTACAGCTAAAATTAAAATTATCAAGATTAGTATGTAAATAATAGGGATAATCCCCACCGAACTAAGCCTTGTCTCATTATACAGCCAATTAATCAAAGCTATGACGAAGTCTCCTAGGACGCTTATTAAAAATACAACAATAATTCTGACTATAGTCATCCTCATTCACATCGTCCTTCCATGATGCCCAGTCGCTGTTTATCATACTAGGACAAATATCCAAATGTCACGGCTTTGTTTTCCGCAGTCCGTGTCAAGTTGTCGTAGGGGACCTCACGGCGCCAAGCCGTCACGCAATGGTGTACGGAAGCCGCGCCAGCTCACGAAGCACGTACTTCACCCATGGCCGGCCCGCATGCGGCCCGGCCAGTGCAGGCATATGAGCTTCCAGCCACGACGCCGCTGCCTCGACTTTGCGCGTCATCTCCGCGTCCGTCACGACCGCCTCTTGGGC
>NZ_FTOO01000026.1 GCF_900156755.1 Alicyclobacillus vulcanalis | reverse complement strand
CAGTGGGTTGGGTTGGCGTGTGTATTCCCGGGAGACCCGGAGTCGAAGTACGCGGCCGACTTGGGCATTCAGATGACGGACCCGAACGGACCGGTGACGGCGGGGCAATTGGCACAGTGGATCGTGGACTGGGAGATCAAGGCGCGCCGCGTGGACATGGCGTGGGAGCCTTCACAGGACCCGTACACGCTGTTGCAGGACTTCTCGTTTTGACCCCCTCCCGGCGCTTACGCGCCTGGGAAGGGGAATGCGCGGGCGGATTGTTCATTTTCATCACTTGTGAATTTTACGCCGGACCTCTGTTACGATGCCAAGGACATCAACGTCGATATCGCGACAGATAATCGCGTCAAATTGCGGATTGCTGAAGTAGATACAACAGAGATGCTCGAAACATCGAACCCGACCGAGGATACCATTTTCGCCCCTGACAGAGACATAACAGATATCTGACAGAGCGGGTTCGTGATTCGCTTTGATGATCAGAATATCTCCGGGGAGGATATGGTCGCCGAGCATGCGTGTATCTTGGGCTTCAATTGCAAAGCCACGATACCCAGATAATGCAGAAGAGTCGACAAAAAGGAATTCAGTGGCAAATTTCTCGAGAAGAGCGAGATCATCACCTGCCCGCATCGATTTCAAAATCGGGATACGCACATAGTTGCCAAGCACACTGAGCTGCATGGGTTCGATTTCGTTCTCCGAAGAGGAGGCCTCTCCAGTCATGAGGTATTCCGTAGACACGCCATATAACCGGGCAAGCTTGGTGATCGTTTCGAAGTCAGGCTCACGGATACCGGCCTCGTACTTGGCCATCGTGCTAAAATGGACTCCAACCGCTTTGGCGGCGTCCTTTTGCTTATACCTTGCGCGTTGTCGCGCTAAACGAAGACGCTTCCCCAAAGACTCTTTGTAGTCCAATGCATCCCCCACCACTCACTGTTCTCCTTTGGTTTCGAAGTTACATGACGACTTCCGGTACGGAAAATCTATTTGCTTATAAGGATAGAAATATTGACAATCCATAAAGGCATATTGGTAAAATCATCTTAGGTGTGGCCCTGGGAAGGTGCTAGATATGAACTCTGTAGTAGAGCGAATCGAAAAACTTCGTGCTTCTAGAGGGGTTATGAAACGTCAAATCTCCTTGGTTTGTGGGAAGAACGCAAGCTGGTACTCGAAGATTCTTTCGGGAGAAAGACGATTGACTATCGACGATCTAGAAAAAATTTCAGAATACTTCGGTGTTCGTCCTTGCTATTTCTTTTCGTCAATTGAAGACGAATAGGCATAGATATATGTGGTTTTCTGTTAAATATATACATCATTGCCGCTTCGTCTTCGAATCGTGTCGAACTCAGTCGAGAAGGGGGAGACCGTATGGTCGAATTAGGGCGGGTTCGCAAGGGATGGATTAGTGAGTTCAGCCAATTTCCGAATCGAATCTACGACACCAATGTGAGTGGTCATGCAAAGGCGGTATACATCTATTTGTGCCGTCGTGCTGATAGCGAAGGACAAAGTTTTCCTGGTTATGGAACGATAGCTGAAGAGGTCGGATTCTCAAAGTCTACGATTCAGAGAGCCGTGCGGGAATTGATTGAGGCAGGGTTGTTGCTGAAAGAGTTTCGTGGACGGAAAGAGAGCGGTGAGTTTTTTACAAACTTATACACCATCATCCATCCAGATGATGCTTGTCCAAAGGGTATGGTCACACAGACTATACCCCCAGAAATCAGGGGGGGAGGGTATGGTCACAGAGACCATACGTATGGTCTGTGGGACCACAGAAGTAGATCCATTAACTATATCCACTAACTTAGATGACGAAGAAGATCGCGCGCACGCGCGCGTGTTCCATATTGAGGAAGATGAGCGTGATGTCCTCGCCGACCTTCTCGACATGCCAGCAAACATTACAGTCCCGAGCGACGCCCAGGTGGACACATACGATACCCAACTGCCTACTTCCACTCCTCCAAGCGCTTGGACGAATGAGGACGACCCCTACATGGCCATCGACCAGCGCATGACGATGCACCTGGGACGCCCCTACTTCGCCAAGGGAAACGACTACCGAGCACTCAAGGAACTCACGGCAAGCGGCGTCCCCATGGACTTCATCCTGGCCGGCATTGACTACACGTTCGCCACTTTCGCCGACCGACGCCCGCGCAGTTTCGCGTATTGCGCGGA
>NZ_FTOO01000025.1 GCF_900156755.1 Alicyclobacillus vulcanalis | reverse complement strand
AGCGACATGCGAACGAGGAGATCTGCAGGCCGAAGGCCGAAGCCCTCCGAGGGAGCATGGAGCGAAGCTGATGTCTGGTGACCAAAGCGGAGGGGAAACACCCGTACCCATCCCGAACACGGACGTGAAGACCTCCAGCGCCGAGAATACTGGGAGGGCAGCCTCCTGGGAAGGTAGGTCGTTGCCAGGCGAGGAGAGAAGGTCAGGCGTTGATGCCTGGCCTTTTTTCGTGTCTGCATCCCCTCGCAACCTGCCGAGAGACCCCCATGGACCTCCACGCAAAGGCGAATCGCCCACCAATCGGGGCAGCCAAGCAACGGCCCGTGCGAACCCCACCGTTCCCTGCATTCCAACCGTCTCCCCCTCGCGCAGCGCCACCCAGTCCCTGACGATCTCCCTGCAAGAGAGCATGCGTTTGCCTCTCGGTCGGGTTCATATTAGTTAAGGAATCAGACAAATCAAATTGAGAAAAAATCTATTCAAGCCTTGAAAACGCATAACTAAATCGATAAGATCGCCAGAGAAAGGCCTAAAGCATCTTCGGATGGTTGTTCCTATGATCCATTTCGGTTTGCGTACCATAGAGGGGGTTATGCAGATGCGGAGAAGCAAGTTGTGGCTTTCCGGAGTGTCTGCCACGCTGGTTTTGGGTGTTGCGGG
Source organism: Alicyclobacillus vulcanalis (assembly GCF_900156755.1). GTDB lineage: Bacteria > Bacillota > Bacilli > Alicyclobacillales > Alicyclobacillaceae > Alicyclobacillus > Alicyclobacillus vulcanalis. The sequence continues at coordinate 1,789 of NZ_FTOO01000025.1, read as the reverse complement.
ATGTGGTACGGCCTCGGCCGTGCACCAGCCGTCTGGACAAGTGAATGCGCCTGGGCAAGGAACCCCTGCAGCAGCCGTGGGTTCGGCCCAAGACACACTCACCGTCATTACGAGTCCCAAGGGAAATTTTGCGGACAACTTTAATCCTTTCGATCCAAGTACGAACGATGGGACCTACGGCAACATTTATGAGACCCTCTTCTACTTCGACAACCTAACAGGAAAGACCTGGGATTTGCTCGGGACGAGCTACCACTTTGCAAATGGCGGGAAGACCCTTCTCGTACAACTGCGAACCAACGCGAAATGGACGGATGGGACTCCATTCACGTCGAAGGATGTCGTTTTTACGTTCGACGAGCTGAAGAAGTATCCCGATGCGGATACAAACATCGTTTGGTCCGTTCTGTCCAGTGTGAAGGCCATCAGCAAGTATGAGGTCGAATTTGATTTCAAGACAGTCGACATTCCTTTTGCTCAGCAATACGTGCTTGGCGGCACCTACATCGTGCCGGAACACGAATGGAGCTCTTTGGGCGATCCCACAAAGGTGAAGATTACGTGGCAAAAGGCGATTGGAACCGGACCGTTGAAGCTCATCTCCTTCTCGCCACAGCAGTACACGTTTGAGGCCAATCGCCTCTATTATCTCGGCGCGCCCAAGGTGAAGTACGTGCGATATCCTGCCTACACGAGCAATCAGGCTGCGGATCTGGCACTCGCGAGCGGTCAGGTGGACTGGTCAGGCATCGACATTCCAGATATTCAAAAAACCTTTGTGGCGGCCGATCCTGCTCATCACCACTACGATTTCCCGCCTGGTGGGGTCGTAGAACTCTATCCAAACTTCAATAATCCCTTGTTGGCGAACTTGGCTGTTCGTCAAGCCATCAATCTGGCTATCAATCGCAAGGCCATCCAACAAATCGGAGAGACGAACTACTCCGTTCTGCCGGTGCCGACAAGCTTAATCCCGTCTCAAATGTCTTGGCTCGATCCCCATCTGCCCAGCCAGGATCGCCAGTTTACGGTCAACTACCAAAAGGCCATTCAAATTCTCGAGCGCGCCGGCTTTCGACGGAACAGCCAGGGCATCTTTGAAAAAGACGGGAAGGAACTGTCGTTTAACTTACTGACGGTGTCAGGATGGAGTGACTGGGACGAGGACGCGCTCCTCATCAAGCAGGAGCTGCAACCGATTGGTATCAATATCAACGTCGTGCAGCAGCAGTTCAACGCTTATTACAATTCCATCAATCCAGGTGTCGGCATCAAGCCCAATTACGATCTTGCCTTGTCATGGACCAATGAAGGACCCACGCCGTACACCATTTACTTTGACATGTTGGACTCAAAAGGCAACTGGAACATCGAGCAGTATCGCAATCCGCAGGTCGACCAAGCGCTCGCCACGTTTGCTTCCACCACAAACCTGGAGGTGCAGAAGCAGGCGCTGTACAAAGTGGAGCGAATCGCTGCCGAAGACCTGCCCGTCATTCCGGTGTTCGACGGCGAGCTGTGGTACGAATACAACGATGCGCACTTCACCGGGTGGCCCACCAAAAACAACATGTGGATTAACCCGGCGCCATACACCTTTCAGGCAGCTGCCATCATTATTGACCATCTGAAACCCGTATCTTGATCCGTAGGCCGCGAAGAGCCACGGCAGCGCACGCTGGTCCGTGGCTCATGAGCGTATAAAGTTTGAGTAGGGTTTGCTTCTGGGAGGATTCTCCGAGGCAAAAGAGAAGAGACCTCACTGAGACAAGAAAAAGCCCGCGTTGCA
>NZ_FTOO01000024.1 GCF_900156755.1 Alicyclobacillus vulcanalis | reverse complement strand
TTGACAGCCTCACATGGTACGACAGCCTGGGACCCGCCACAGGAACGAATGTAATCTCTTCAAAATGGAGTTTACACAGAACACTTGACACACCCTTTATACGTTATATTAAGCTGTTCTGCTGCTTTTTTCATCGTTTTTTCCCTTTTCTTCCGATGTAGATGACTGCAATGTGTTGGCGGCCGAGATCATTGCCCCTCCAAGATCACCGTACATCTTACGGACCACATCCCATTGCTGATCCTGTCCGAACAAATTCTCCGTACCACCTCTCAGAAAATGCGACATATCCTTAATCCCCCCACTATCTCCTTACCCTCCTTCAATAATCTAATGACCGGAGCTATAGCAACAGCGTCTAAGCCAACAGTGGGCAAGCTTTGCTTACCTTCGGCATACAATGTGACATCAGCAGCGAAAGCAACCAATCCTGCCACGCGCTGCGTTCTTCACCTGTGCTTTCGCTCTCAGAATACTGAGAACACAACCGATACGCCTCATCCGAAATCGTGACGTGCACGGGCGACAGCGATACCATCGGCTCTGTCTCCCACTTCGCAGCGCGTTCTGCGGCCGAGTCGTCAAACGGTTCACCTCTGCCGTCCTTGACGATGTTTCATGATAAGCCGTGTGGCTTAATGCATACCGTTCCTCGGGAACAGCATAGGGCCTAAGCGGGTTCCCCCCTTACCAGACATGGATTTGTCTCCTTGACGCGATCGATCTTTGCGAAATGTTCTTGTAGCGTCACGCAGAAAATCCATTTATGAATGGGGCATCCTCCACGCTTATGTGGTTACTCTCCTGGTGCCCGATTTACCTTACCACCCACACCGCCTGCCTCGCTCGGTGCATCACCGCAGTGCTGACGCTGCCCATAAGGACGCGATCGAGCCCCTTCCGCCCGTGCGTGCCAATAACAATCAAATCTGCATCCACGGCCTCCGCCGCATCCACGATCACGTCCGCCGGCGCGCCGTACTCCTCGCGAAACACCACGCGCGCGGCATAGGGCTGAAAGCGTTCAAACACCTTTTCACGAAGTTCGCGGCCGATGGCCGACTCCTGCGCCTCCACATCCATCACCGTCGGCAACCCGATCCCCGTCCATGCGTCCGCCGCTGGCACCGTGGGCACATGCACGTACACCGCGACCAGTTCCGCCTCCGGCCATTTCCCCAACATCTGCGCGGCCCACTCTCCTGCCCGCCACGAGCACTCCGATCCGTCCACCGCCCACACGATCGTCCGCATATGTCTCACACCCCAGGCTCAAATTCTCTTGCGTCCCGCAGCCGCCGCGCCAAACCCCTCGCACTCATCACGGATGCACGGCCTTCGCCTTCAACGTTAATCTCCTTTTGCATTCGTGAACAGCCGATCGATTTCCTTCTTTCTCCTACATTTCGTTCGACGGATTCGGGAAGTCGTCTATGCGAGCGGCCCGGACGAGAAGCGCCACGACCGTCAAGATTACAAACACGATTTCGATGACGACCGACAGGGTTCCCCGCGTCGCAATACTTCCATGCAGAGGGAGAACGTGATGCCCCATGAACGGCGGCGCGACCCGATACCCGATCCATGGGGAAACCGATGCGCGCCCGGGCCGCCTGGTCGACGTCGCGGAAAACCATGTCTTCCGAATACCAGAGACCACAATCCAGGAATCGACCCTATGCCGAGCTACGCAAAGGCCGCGCCACCCGAGACGAGAAAACCCTGGATCCACCCCGGCAGCTTCCTTTCCACAGAATCCAGTTGAGCGCGACCCAGGTCCCGATAGCATTCAAGAGAAACAGCACGCCAATGCGGGATTGCAGCGCAAACTGATTTTTCAGTTGGAAGTTCAAAAGTAGATTGAGAGAGGATGATAGGCTCCCGCGTTTCGGGCTGTCCAATCGAAAGAAGTGGTTCCGATGGGTGACAAATCGATCCACCAGACTGGGCGAACAGCACCGCACATTTCCCAAATCCCCCGGGGGATCTTCTTCGCTGCCTTGCCGACGTCCTCGAAAACGGCGTTTTCAAAAGCACGCTTGACCGTATTCCAATGAGCGTTCATCGCTTCGTCAGCTCCTGCAACACCGCCAACTTCCAACGAATCGCGTACTTCGTCGTCGACACGTTCTTGTCCGGATGGAACACCTCGACGGGTAACAGCTTCGCATACGGCTTGCCGGTGTCCGTCAATACCCACGCCCGCTGCCTCGTCCCATTGCTGCAACCCGGCTTCGCCTAGCAACCGATTCATGCGTTGCGCCGACACGGGCGGCAACATCCGCTTGCCGAGTTCCGTCGGGGAAAAGGTCTCGTCCAGATCATCGTCGCGAATGTGCCGCTTGTACTTGCCGAGACTAATGCCGAACTCCCGCTCGGTATGCGACAACGCAAGAAGCGTCGCCGTACCGTCTGATAAGCCGATCAACTTTCCAAGGCGCTTCTTGTAGTTGACGGACGAGTAAACCTCGCGCCACGAAATGTGTTGGACAGCCCGCTCCACAATGTGTGGCGCTTCAGCACGCGCTTCCTCTTCGACGTTCAGTAAGTACGTGCGCACTGTCCTGGCTACCTGGCTGTCCCGAAGAAGCATGCCGATGCGAAGAATGGCGCGGCGAGGAATCAACGTCAAACCCCTAGTCTTCGACGAAAACCCAAACATTCCCTTGTCCTCAAAGGACCTAGCCAAGTCTTTAAATTCAATACTGCTGAGTACCTTCAGCCCGTCCGACGTCAGCTCGTCGCGATGATCCTTAATCAGCGACTTAATTGCCTCCACGCCAACCTCGTAGTAGTCCGCGACCATCTCGAACGTTTGCGTGCAGATCATCCGGCAACAACGTCAACGCCTTGACCTTCTCCAGCACATCCGTCCTGTCCGCCAGTCGATCACGCAGCCGTCTCTTGAGGATCATGGACGGGTGCGTTTCGATGTCGACGAAGCCAGTACCGGAACTGATGGGGTTTCAGACCGTGCTCAGCGCAGAACTGGCTGGCGGATAGGCCGCTGTCGTAGAAGGCGGCGATGTGTTCACGCCAACGTTCACGGCGTTCCTGGTGAGACATGTGCTTTCGCATACAAGAACCCTCCCGCGGCTTGATGAGGACATTTTCAAGCGATGAGAGGATGAACGCCATGTGGGTTTGGGTTTACGCTTACTTAACAACAACTTCGCGCACGCCGGCCCTGCTCCGCGGTGAACGCCGGACGGCTAACGCAGAGGGCGACCACACCGTACACACCTGGACACGAAAAATCCCCCCTGTGAGATTGTCGGCTCTCACCTGGAAGGGGATGGGGAACAAGAAGATAACTACAAGCGTTTTTTGTAAAACAGCATGAACTTTATGAGAGAAATGCATATGAGTATGCAAAATAGCGCAATGATCAGCGTAGATGCCCACCATAATTCCCAAACGAGATGTACGCGGATCCACGGAATTAAATTTAATAAGGCAAAGCCAAACACAGTCACGGCAATCCCGATTCCAGCTCGGTATATGTTATACATCTGTTGTGCAGCCCTTGATCTCATAGCTGGATCGAACCCCCTTGGTCTTGCACCCTGCGTGGCTTCCCTTGAGCCGCGTTGTCACTAGAAATTAAACCACTTCCACTTGAAATAATCGCTCCGCCCAAATCAAAATATGTCTCTCTGACGATTTCCCATGCCTTTTCATCAGAGATATGGGCAAATTCATTCAAACTGTACTGAATAGAATGTAATATGTTTTGCAAATGCAATTTATCAATGAAGCTCACTCCTTCTTTAGCTAAGCTTGTTAGAGTCTCAAGTAGTGGTGTAAAAGCCGTCGTCCTCAATTGACGACGAAGCCACCGTGCGTGTCTACTAAAGTGTGGCGAACACCAAAAGTA
>NZ_FTOO01000023.1 GCF_900156755.1 Alicyclobacillus vulcanalis | reverse complement strand
TGCGTGTCCAATTCGGCTTCAAGCATTTCTTGGACGGTGCTCGCGAAAAGATCCTTGAGCATGCTTTGGACGTCGTGAATATCCTTCAACTTGCCTTCTCGAATGAGTTGACGGATTTGCTCCTTGGATATCAGTTCCATGTACGTTCACTCCCCTTGTAGACTCCCACTCCTGGGTTCGGGGAGTTTACACAGTTCATTTTACACTCTCTGCTAGCTATGGAAACAGTGGCGCCTCCAAGATCACCGTAAATGTTGCGCACGGCCTTCCACTGCTCTTCGATCACCTGAAAGTGTTCGTTTGCGTGTTGGATGGTGTGTGATATGTCTTTTACTCCTGCCACAATTTCCTTACCTTCTTTCAATACTCCAAGTGACGGAACAAGCGCAGCTATATCTAAGCCAACTGTAGCCGGGCTTTGCTTTCCCTCAAAGGCTAAAACCCCATCTGCAGTTACAGCTACTACCCCTGCAATAAATGACACAGATTCAGCAACCTCTGCAACCTCCGGATTCCATGCGGTCAGTACTACTGCGGTCGCTGCACCTGCAGAAATTCATCCAGCCACCTTCGCAACATCTTCGATCCAATGATCTGTCTTGTCACCACCCGATGACTCACGCACCTTCCGTTTTCCCCTGCTCGTGCGCCGCGTCATCCTACGCCTTCGTAGACTCAAACACATTCGCATGAGCTTGCGCCTGCGAGTACGCCGCTTGTGCTCGACTCACCACATAAGAAGTCGACCGTTCAACAGCATCCCTGGTCGATTTCACGCTGCGTTCGTCATCCGCGCTTCCGCAATTAAAATACTGCGAGTAGAGCCGATACGCCTCATCCGAAATTGTGATGTGCACGGGCGCCAACGACACCGACGGTTCTGTCTCCGACTTCACATCGCGTCCTGCGGCCGAGGCGTCACACGGTTCGCTTCTCCCGTTCTTGACGATGTTTCGTGATACGCCGTGTGACTCGATGCATACCAATCCTCGGCTACCGCATAGGGTCTGATGCGGATCCTGCCTCACCAGAAATGGATGTGGCCCCCTGACATAATCGATCTTTACGAAATGTTCTCACAACGTCAAGCAGGAAGTCCATTTATGGATGGAGGATCCTCCGCGCTTATGTGGTCACTCTCCCGGTGTCCGATTTACCTCACCATCAACACCACCTGCCTCGCCCTGTCGGGGTTCGCCTTGTATTCCGCGATGGCGCGTTTCAGGTCCTCCGTAAGCGTCAAACCGAGCACACCTCGCCGCGGTGCGGGCGAGACCGGGTAATGGTCTCAAAACGGACCGAGGAGGGTGCTCTGGGTGTCAAGACAAGAGTTACGTGAGCAATGGGAACAACGGGTCGCCCGCCGAGTTTCGGGCCAGCGGCCAAAGCGTCGCAGCGTGGGGTGCTGCTCGTGGTATTCCACCGCATCCATTGCACTCTGGCTGCGGAAGTTCTCGGACGACCGCCCCGTGGAAAGGACTTCGTCTGTCCGATGGCTGTCCGTGCAGGTAGATGAATCGCCCATACCCAGCACGGACACGGTCGTGTTGCATGTGAGCAATGTCGAGATCGAGATCAAACCAGGATTTGATCCACTGCTACTGCGACAGGTGGTGCAGGTGCTGATGACGACATGCTCACCGAGTGGGCGACCGAGGGACGCGTATACCTGGCGTGTGGTGCCACAGATATGCGTAAGTCTATCGACGGACTCGCTGCGCTCGTTCAGGAGCAGTTCCAACTTGACCCGTTCTCTCCATGCTTGTTCGTGTTCTGCAATCGTCAGCGGGATAAGTTCAAGATCCCGCACAAGGGACCACAACGGCTTTTGGGTTCACTATCGACGGCTGGAACGCGTCCGATTTCAGTGGCCCATTGATGATGCTGGCGGCACCATTCTCGTCAACCGCAGGCAATTGCGCTGACTGCTGGTCGGGCGGCCTGAATCCTTTTGCCTACTTGGAGTACCTGTTCGAGAAGCTGCTGAACATGGACACGGATGACAAAACTGCCATGGCCGCGTTGTGGCCATGGTCAGAGACGCTACCAGCTCATACTGGGATCCGGAAATAAGACATGCTGACGAGCCCCGTTGCAGTTGTGGCGGGGCTTTGCTCCACATGGTCGGCGACCGAGCGGATGCCTCGCAAGGTGTGTTCGGTTTGACGCTTACGTTACGCATGCATTCTCGGGAGTCAAGAGAGAAGCGAACGTATGTGTGGGGAACGAAACGCGATGATTTTGAGGAATCGAATCCGCTGTTTTTGGGAATCCAGTGCGATTTTTTGGGGAGTTTTAAGCCGATGTTGACAGCAGTGTTCCACAACAAACACCCATCGCGGCGAGAAGCCACCAAGTTAGCCAGACCAAGTGTGTATGAACCCATGGGATCAAGTTTAGAAAAACGAAACCGAATCCAGCTGCCACCACGACCATAATAGTACGATACATGTTATACAGTTGTTAAGCTACTTTGGATCTCATGACGGGACACTCGCTTGCCAACGCAACCGCCCATTTACATACGTTTCCTGTAGAAAATTATAAATCTCACGCAAGCAATACTTACTATTACGGCACACGTGGCTAAAGAAGCACAAGCCAGTCCTGCTATATACCATCTTGCATGTTGTTCGATCCAAGGAATTGAATCGAGAAGCCAAAATAATAGTGCTGTAGATATAATCCCAACTCCTGCTTTATACATCACTTCAAGTTGTTCTGCCGCTTTCTTCATGATCACCCCTCCTTTTGTTTCTTATCCGATGATGATAACGTGTTTACAGATGATCACGCTGTCCCTCTTCCTCTGCGGCGCGGGCCATGGCCGCTTGCGGAGATTGCTGCTCTGCTTGTCGCGCGCGTTCAGCCGCCCGTTCTTGCCGGATCTGCTCGTCGCACTGCCTCGCAATGTCGGGGATCGCTTTGTATCCCGCGGTGACGCGTTCCAGGTCCTCCGTCTGGAACAGACGTACGACAACGGTCCGCGTTCGCCTCATCTACAGTTCTTCGGCACCATTGTCAAAGCGATATTTGCGGGTGATGTTGCCGCAACCGGGACAACAAACACTCCCGATGCCGCGCGGGCACACGCGCCCATCATGATCCGTTTCTCGTCGGTCGCGGTAACTCGAATCGACTGACGAGGAGGACTCGCCGAACAGGCGGCACGCAGGAGTCATTCGGCGAAACCCTCAGTTATTAAAAACAACCTTTGATAGAAACTAAGTTTAAAACAAACGGGACTTTCAGTTTTGCTCATTCCAAATGAATATACTCGGACATCTTCTTCAATATACCTCTCAACCACTCTATTGGATCTTCGAAGACCACACCATCCGCCCAATAATCGATAAACGATCTCTTATAGCTAGGATCATCTGGTCCACCCAAGAATTCCTTTATAATTTCGATAAGTTCGCGTATCTGCTCAGTTGAGTGTTCCATAAACACTTCTTGCAATCCGCTCTCGGTCGATGCGACATCTTGGTGCCAATAACCACCCAGGAAATTTTTCAATCTCTCTTCAAATTCAGCTTTCAAAATAATCCTCCTCACTTAATTGGATAGGAGGTTTCGCCTCATCTACAGTTCTTCGGCACCATTGTCGAAGCGATATTCGCGGGTGAGGTGCGGCAACCGGGGCAACAAAGCTCCGATGCCGCGCTGGCACACCAGCATCCATCATCGTCCGTTTCTCGTCGGTCGCGGTAAGTCGAGTCGAATGACGAGGAGGACTCGCCGAACGAAAAGGCTGAGATGACAGAGCTACCGACTCCAACGACTGGTCCGCCACTTCGGAGTCAATAAAAAGAAACGAGAATGAAGTTATTATAGAAGCAATTGACGCTTTATACGGAGAGTGTAAAATGAACTGTGTAAACTCCCCGAACCCAGGAGTGGGAGTCTACAAGGGGAGTGAACGTACATGGAACTGATATCCAAGGAGCAAATCCGTCAACTCATTCGAGAAGGCAAGTTGAAGGATATTCACGACGTCCAAAGCATGCTCAAGGATCTTTTCGCGAGCACCGTCCAAGAAATGCTTGAAGCCGAATTGGACACGCA
>NZ_FTOO01000022.1 GCF_900156755.1 Alicyclobacillus vulcanalis | reverse complement strand
GGAAACACACCTTGACAGCCTCACATGGTACGACAGCCTGGGACCCGCCACAGGAACGAATGTAATCTCTTCAAAATGGAGTTTACACAGAACACCTGACACACCCGCTTCGTGAGCTGGCGCGGCTTCCGCACACCATTGCGTGACTGCTTGGCGCAGTGAGGTCCCCTACGACAACTTGACACGCACGAGTGATTGCGTCGACTTGGAATGTCACATGCAATTGTTTTATAATTAGGATAGTCATATGTGAGTGGATGAGAAGGTGGGGGCCGTGACGGCAAAAATGTCTGTCATGGACGTGGCTAAGTATTTTCTTAGTAAAAGCCGTCCAGGAACAAAATGGGCCGTTACGCATTTGAAATTACAGAAATTAGTTTATTATGCTCAGGCGTGGTATTTAGCATTACATCATGAGCTTCTATTTGACGAAAGACTTGAGGCTTGGGCGCATGGTCCTGTTTCTCCCGTTGTTTATAGGAATTACCGGTCATATGGATATAGAGAGATCCCGCCTTGCGAGGATGACATCGATGTTTGTGATGAGGTGAAAGCAGTTCTTGATGCTGTATGGGAAGTTTATGGACATCGTTCTGCAAGATGGCTGGAGCAAAAAACACATATGGAAAGGCCGTGGAAACAAGCTCGAGAGGGGATACCTAGTGGAAGGAGGTCTCGCGCTGTAATTGATACAAGTTTAATGGAACAGTACTATTCGAGTCTTCTCAAGTCTTCTTGAAGACGGAGTGTAATAAAATGGCTGAAATAGGAATAGGCATCGCTCTGGGTGTTGTATTAGTATTACTAATGTTAACAAGGGATTGGGCAAACGCTCAATTAAAGATAAAAGATAGGGCGGGAAGTAAGGCCGAAAGTAAATTACAGAAACTTATGGAATTTATATTGAGAGTTGTTATGCCTGTGTATTCGTTTGTAATATTCGCTGCTCAGCGTGTTTGGGTGGCGATATGTATCGTCTTGCTGGGAACTGTATTCTTGCTTATCTCTCCTTTAATATTCGATTATTTCTCCGGTTCGTTAAATACTATATCTCATCCAGAACAACTCGCATTTATTAATAGGGCTTTCGACGAGTATATATACTTTCTCAAAAATTTATGGATTCACATATCTCTAATTGTGACTCTATTTGTTTTCATATACACACAACAAAAGACGGCTTCGATGAGTCGGATTATGGCCAGCATACCGATAAGATTCTTTTTCTATATATTCATTATGACTAGTTTATATGCCTTAATATTGTACTGCTGTCCTCGTATTGCTTCAAGAGTTGCATATTTTATCTATTTTATTTTATTGGTATCGACACTTATCTTTGGTTTGGTGGTTGCGATTAATGATGTGGTAAAAGGAGTTATACCTCGTGAAGCACTTTCGTTACAAATCAGGAAGGCAAACTATCTGATCTTGTCATTGTGCGCTTGGACGTTCCCTCTTCAAAGACCCGTCCTTTATTCCACTTTGTTGTCGACTGTCGAAACAATATACCAAATTTTTAAGTTTACAACAGAAAAGAATATGGACTCGGTTTATGAAGAATACAGTGTACAATGGTTTGTTATTATCCAAAATTTGCATCAATCTCGGGTTTTTGATTCAGTTCAGTATGAAATATTACACGAAAAGGATGCAGAACGATTTGAGATGCTGTATAGACTTCTTTTACAGAATCAAGTCCATTTGATATTGTTGTTAAATAAGAATGGATATGTTCTTCCTTCACATGAAGCCATTAATGAATTATTCTTAGTTTCTCCTCCTGACAATAAACGTCTGACCGACATATATTTAAAGTCAGTCGAAGAACTGTTGCTGTTGCTCTATGATACTGATAACAAGGCTTTTAATTTGTGTTGCTTAGGACTGGCCAACATGATAACTCAAGAACTTAGAGAAGATCGGAAGGTTGTTTTGCAATTGTTCGATAACGTGTTACAAAGGGCGTCTTTGGATAACAATCTAGAGATATTAACTTCTACAGTACATACCCTTTGGAAATGTGCTAATGGTCCCGAGGATCTTTCCTATTCAGATTTAGCGGAACGCATCAGAAAAGCTGATACTGGCATTCTTCAGTATTCATCGCGAGCATCACTCGAACCAGATTGTATAAGGGCTCTTCTTAACGCTGCATTAAAAAATCTAGAGCTAAGTCACTACCAATCCGCCGGATTCTTGATAAAGTTCATGGTGACGAATTTCAGATCAGAAGTTTTAGCGAAGGAGTTTGATAAGTTTTTTGATAAGGTGATTAATATAGAACGTACTACGACGAATGATAAGTGGCTAAACGCCACATTCGGTCAACGGACGTCCGAATACTGTTTAAAGAAGCTGACTATCCTATTATATGGACAACAACACTACGTAGTTGAAAAGAAGATAAACTTCGGGGAAACACCGAAGAATTTTGTCGATATTAACCATGCTAAGTGCACGTATCTTCCCTACTTGCTAGAAAACTTAGAGGCTTCGTCAGGAGCTTATGGTCTAATGTTCCTAAGGGACAAGGAGTTCATGAATGTTCTCAGAAGAAATATTGTTTTACATTGCTCTTTGTGAATTGAGCCTTTTGCAGAATAACTGATTCCATCGCGAGCGAAAACGACGCACACTTCTCGTGAAAGATTACGCATGCCATAAAAATACTTTTCTGTTGGGTGGATAGATCACGCCCCTCCGCTGTGTTCGTTCGAACCATGAGGTTAAGCTACCTGCTTGATGCGATTCGCCCGGTGGATCGCCAGAACCGATGCCAAGAGTACAACGGCGTTGATGTACGTATGCGCTGTGACCTTCTCGATACCCCGCACATGCACATCGTCAAGCGTCAGCTGCTCTTTCACCCGTGAAAAGCAGCGTTCCACCGCGGTCCGCTCGTCGTATAGCGTCTTCCATGTGCGAGAGCCGCGAGGATTCGCGTATCGACAGACGTCCTCGTCGAGGCGCTTCTTCACGACCATACCGTAATTCGACGCGGAACAGGCAGCCATGCCAAGTGGGCAATCGACCTGGCCTGTCGCGTGCGGACAGCGAAACTTGAGCCAGTCGCCCTCTGCGCCCCAATACGTCATCCGGTACCCCATCGTGCAGCGAGGCGTGCCGTCGAAATCCATCCCCTCCGGCGGCTCCTTCTCATTTCGGCGATTCATCGGGATGATAGCTTGAGCGCCCAACGCGCGAGCGGCTTCGTAGTTTTTCTTCTGGTCATACCCGGCGTCCATCAGGACGAAGCGAATCCGCCAGTCGTGGTGATGAAGCTCCTCCATCAAGGGAATGGCCATGTCTCCGTCGTAGACATTCGCCGACGTCACCGTGAGTGCAATGGGAAGTTCACTCTTGGCATCCACGGCTACATGCACTTTGTAGCCAAACCACGCAAGTTGTTTGTTGCCGAAGGCGTCAAACTTCGCACCCCAGTTGGCCCGGTCTGTGGGCTGGACACCTGAGCGTGAGCGTTTGCGCTCATACGCATGGATCGCCGTGCTGTCGATGGCAATGTGTTCGCCCTCGATGAGCCCTTCGTCGCGGCCTCGACGAACCAACTCCTCAAACAGCGTCGCCGCAATCCCTTTGTCCACGATGGCTTGGAAGACGCGGCTTAGGGTCGAGACGGACGGAATCGGCTCGTGAAGGGAGAAGCCGCACTGGTAACGGAATCGCCAATCGTTTTTCAAGCGTCGGTGAAGCTGCGTAAAGGTCGAGATCCCTTCAAAGGGTGCCGCGAAGAAAGCGCGCAAGATGGCTTCGCGAGAGATGGGTTTGGCCCCTTGGGTGTCGAACTTCTCAACTTTGCGGCATACTGACTCAGATCAAGCGCGGAGAAAAAATGTTCACGCGGGTGTGTCAAGTGTTCTGTGTAAACCGCCATGCCCGGTTGGGCACAAGAGGCGGATGAAAATTGGCGTGCCTCTATTTTCTCATCAAACTCCATTTTGAAGAGATTACATTCGTTCCTGTGGCGGGTCCTAGGCTGTCGTATCTATGTGAGGCTGTCAAGGTGTGTTTCCAGCCTTGACAGCCAATTTCCAGCTTCCATCCTGGTCAGATGTGGCATGCCACACACAGTGGGCATGCCACCTAACGTCGTCATGGCAGGTATGGCGTCACTCGGTCGCCGAAGTAGATGG
>NZ_FTOO01000021.1 GCF_900156755.1 Alicyclobacillus vulcanalis | reverse complement strand
GCCCAAGAGGCGGTCGTGACGGACGCGGAGATGACGCGCAAAGTCGAGGCAGCGGCGTCGTGGCTGGAAGCTCATATGCCTGCACTGGCCGGGCCGCATGCGAGCCGGCCATGGGTGAAGTACGTGCTTCGTGAGCTGGCGCGGCTTCCGCACACCATTGCGTGACGGCTTGGCGCAGTGAGGTCCCCTACGACAACTTGACACGCACGACGGGCCCTGCCCGCTTGACATCTCCGCTGAATGCTCTTACGATGAAATCATCTGAACGGATGAATGTCGTGCGCAAATCTGAAAATAGGGAAAGGTGAAGAGTGGGAGTAGTACGGATGCCGCTCGAGTTCAGAGAACCGGTGGACGGTGCGAACCGGTCGAAGGCGCGTCCCGAACTCGCCCATGAACTGCAGCCTGAACGGCACCGCGCGTGCCCGTAGGGTGTGCCGCGCGCCCGCGTTACAGGGCTAGACGGTGTTTGCCGTCGACAGAGGGGGCTTTTCCGCAAGGAGAGCCAAGTAGAGTGGTACCGCGAGCCAACCCGGCCTCGTCTCTATACGAGATGAGGCCTTTTTCATTTTCCGAAAACCCGAGAAAGACATACGAAGGAGTGGATGGATATGAAGAATGCCAACAAGTACACCCGGCAATATTTCCTCCCCGATGAGCCCTGCTTCGACTGGACGCGACGGGATCGCCTCGATCACCCCCCCATCTGGTGCAGCGTCGATCTCCGCGATGGAAACCAAGCGCTCATCGTGCCGATGAATCTGGAAGAAAAGCTCGCCTACTTTCAGTTGCTCGTCGAGATCGGCTTCAAGGAGATTGAAGTCGGTTTTCCTGCGGCGTCGGACACCGAGTTCGAGTTCGTCCGAACCCTTATCGAGCGCAACCTCGTCCCGGACGACGTCACCATCCAAGTTCTGACTCAATCGCGCGATCACATCATCGAGCGCACGTTTGAAGCCATCCGCGGGGCCAAGCGCGCCATTGTCCACCTGTACAACTCGACCTCCGTGGCGCAGCGCGAACAGGTGTTCCGGGCTGACAAGGACGAGATCGTGCGCATCGCCGTGACTGGCGCCGAGCAAATCCGCGATCTCGCTCGCCAGACGCCGGGGAACTTCTTCTTCCAATACTCTCCTGAGAGTTTCACAGGGACGGAGCTGGACTTTGCGCTCGAGATCTGCAACGCCGTGCTCGACGTGTGGCAACCCACGCCTGAGCGGAAGGTGATCATCAATCTGCCGGCGACCGTCGAGCTCTCGATGCCTCACGTGTACGCAAGCCAGATCGAGTACATGGGCAAGCACTTGGCCTGGCGCGATGCCATCGTGCTGTCGGTGCATCCGCATAACGATCGCGGCACCGGCGTGGCCGCAGCGGAGCTGGCCATGCTCGCGGGCGCGGAGCGGCTCGAAGGCACGCTGTTTGGAAACGGGGAGCGCACGGGCAACGTGGACATCGTGACGCTTGCGCTGAATTTGTATTCGCACGGCGTCGATCCGGGGCTCGACTTCTCCAATCTCCCGGCCATCCAGGCTCGCGTCGAGGCCCTCACCAAGATGCAGGTGAGCAAGCGCCATCCGTACGCAGGGGAACTTGTCTTCACGGCGTTTTCTGGATCGCATCAGGATGCCATTGCGAAGGGCATGAAATGGCGGGAAGAGAAGTCGCCCGAGCACTGGACCGTCCCGTATTTGCCCATCGATCCGAAGGACATCGGCAGAGAATACGAAGGGGACATCATCCGGATCAACTCCCAATCGGGCAAGGGCGGCATTGGCTACGTGCTGGAGCAGTCGCACGGGTTCGACTTGCCGCCGAAGATGCGGGAGCAGTTGGGCTATGCGGTGAAACGGGTGTCGGATCGCGAGCAAAAGGAACTCTCCGCGGACGAGATCGCCGAGATCTTCATGCGCGAGTTTGTAAACCTCGCCGAGCCGCTCGATCTCGTCGAATTGACGGGCACAGACGCGAAGGGCATGCACAGAGTGCGCGCAACCGTGGTGTGGCAGGGGCAGCAGGTCGAAATTGAAGGCGCTGGGAACGGGCGCCTCGATGCTCTGTGTCACGCCCTTGAGGAAGGGCTTGGAATTCGCGTCGCAAACCTCACGTACAAGGAACACGCGCTGGAAGTGGGGTCGGGATCGCGCGCAGTGGCCTACATCAGCGTCGACGACGAGAAGGGCAATACCCATTACGGGTGCGGCGTCGATACCGACATCATGGAGGCATCGGCGAAGGCGCTGGTGAGCGCTGTGAATCGCATGCTCGTGCACAGCGGCGAGGTGCCGTTGGCAGTGGGCAAATGATGTCAGGCCTCGGCGAAGTGCCGAGGCCAATTGATTTGTGGGCAATTTATATGAGTGATACGATAGGAAGCGGAGGTGATGGAATTGACCATCTACGATTTCGAGGTGGAGAAAGCCGACGGGACGAAGCTGTCCATGCGCGAGTACGAGGGCAAGGTGTTACTGATCGTGAACACAG
The DNA here is from genome assembly GCF_900156755.1 of Alicyclobacillus vulcanalis. Lineage (GTDB taxonomy): Bacteria > Bacillota > Bacilli > Alicyclobacillales > Alicyclobacillaceae > Alicyclobacillus > Alicyclobacillus vulcanalis. Next base: position 2,168 of record NZ_FTOO01000021.1, on the reverse strand, counting down.
CATCCAAGTGCGGCTTTACGCCACAGTATGAGGGGTTGCAGAACTTGTACGAGGCATATCGCGATCGCGGCTTCGAAGTTCTGGGCTTCCCCTGCAATCAGTTTGGCAATCAAGAGCCGGGATCGAACGAGGAGATTCAGGCCTTCTGCAGCACGACGTACCACGTCACGTTCCCCGTATTTGCGAAAATCGACGTGAATGGACCGAATGCGCACCCGCTGTTCGAATTTCTGAAGAAGGAGGCAAAAGGTGCGCTTGGGTCCGAGGCAATTAAATGGAACTTCACCAAGTTTCTCATCGACCGCGATGGGCGTGTGGTGAAGCGCTACGCGCCGCAGACGTCACCGGAGAGCCTTCGTGACGACATCGAGGCGTGCCTGGCTCGTTCTTAAAGGAGCCGGTGAAGTTCAAGGCACGAGACAGGTACGAAAGTGTCCGCCGACATGGGAACGGGCGTCGCCGGTTACACAGCCTGGCGGAGAAAAAACCGCAAGAACGCGAAGACAGCAGCCGTCCAGACACGGCTGCTGTCTCATTGGTGCGCCCAGGTGGATTCGAACCACCGACCTCACGATTATCAGTCGTGCGCTCTAGCCGACTGAGCTATGGGCGCACATGGCGGAACTGACGGGATTCGAACCCGCGATCTCCTGCGTGACAGGCAGGCATGTTAGGCCTCTACACCACAGTTCCAATGTGGCGGAGTGAGAGGGATTCGAACCCTCGATACGGTCTTAACAACCGTATACTCGCTTAGCAGGCGAGCGCCTTCGACCAACTCGGCCATCACTCCATGGGTGGTGACCCTACGGGGATTCGAACCCCGATTTCCGCCGTGAGAGGGCGGCGTCCTGAACCCTTAGACGATAGGGCCTCGAATGGTGCGGCTGACAGGAATTGAACCTGTGACCCCTACCGTGTCAAGGTAGTGCTCTCCCTCTGAGCTACAGCCGCATGGAGCGGGTGAGGGGAATCGAACCCCCGACCTCAGCTTGGGAAGCTGATGTTTTACCACTAAACTACACCCGCGAGGAGGAGAACCTCCATGTGGAGCGGAAGACGGGATTCGAACCCGCGGCCCTCGCCTTGGCAAGGCGATGCTCTACCCCTGAGCTACTTCCGCACGACGGCTCAACCATTATACCTGCCAGAATGCTTCATCGTCAAGCCATGAGATGACCCCAGGGGGATTCGAACCCCCGTTACCACCGTGAAAGGGTGGTGTCTTAACCACTTGACCATGGGGCCCTGGAGCTCCCAACCAGGCTCGAACTGGTGACCTCATCCTTACCATGGATGCGCTCTACCGACTGAGCTATGGGAGCGGGTTCTGGCTCCCCGAGCAGGATTCGAACCTGCGACCCTCCGGTTAACAGCCGGATGCTCTACCGCTGAGCTATCGAGGAACGACGCTTGGTGGAGGTAGCCGGATTCGAACCGACGACCCCCTGCTTGCAAGGCAGGTGCTCTCCCAACTGAGCTATACCCCCGAAGGCTGGTCGGAGCAGCGGGATTTGAACCCACGACCTCCTGCTCCCAAGGCAGGCGCGCTACCAAGCTGCGCTATGCTCCGCATGAAATGGCGCGCCCGGAGAGATTCGAACTCCCGACCTTTTGATTCGTAGTCAAACGCTCTATCCGACTGAGCTACGGGCGCGCGTATAAGCATATCGTTGTGGTCCGCTGTTCAACCAACCAGCGGGTGAGCGGGCAACGAGACCGTTGCCCGTGTGGAGCCACCTGTCGGATTCGAACCGACGACCTGCTCATTACGAGTGAGCTGCTCTACCCCTGAGCCAAGGTGGCATGTGGTGAGCCATGCTGGATTCGAACCAGCGACACCCTGATTAAAAGTCAGGTGCTCTGCCAACTGAGCTAATGGCTCTTAGCCCACGAACAGCGCTGGGCATTCGGTACTTTAGCACGGCCTAAGCGTCTTGTCAAGGGGAAATGCCTTGCGGTGCGTGTCAAGTTGTCGTAGGGGACCTCACTGCGCCAAGCCGTCACGCAATGGTGTGCGGAAGCCGCGCCAGCTCACGAAGCACGTACTTCACCCATGGCCGGCTCGCATGCGGCCCGGCCAGTGCAGGCATATGAGCTTCCAGCCACGACGCCGCTGCCTCGACTTTGCGCGTCATCTCCGCGTCCGTCACGACCGCCTCTTGGGC
>NZ_FTOO01000020.1:1699-4752 GCF_900156755.1 Alicyclobacillus vulcanalis | reverse complement strand
GGCCCTTGCCTTCGTGCATAGGGAGCCTTTCAGGTGAAGCCCTCGACCGATTCGTATCTGTCCGCTCCACGCATCACTGCGCTTCCACGCCAGACCGATCCACCTCGTCGTCTTCGAGGGGTCTTACTTCCTTCACGGAATGGGATACGTCATCTCGAGGCGGGCTTCGCGCTTAGATGCTTTCAGCGCTTATCCCTTCCCGACTTGGCTACCCAGCGCTGCCCCTGGCGAGACAACTGGTACACCAGCGGTCGGTTCATCCCGGTCCTCTCGTACTAGGGACAACCCCTCTCACGTATCCTACGCCCGCGGCAGATAGGGACCGAACTGTCTCACGACGTTCTGAACCCAGCTCGCGTACCGCTTTAATGGGCGAACAGCCCAACCCTTGGGACCGACTTCAGCCCCAGGATGCGATGAGCCGACATCGAGGTGCCAAACCTCCCCGTCGATGTGAACTCTTGGGGGAGATCAGCCTGTTATCCCCGGGGTAGCTTTTATCCGTTGAGCGATGGCCCTTCCACTCGGAACCACCGGGTCACTAAGCCCGACTTTCGTCCCTGCTCGACCTGTCCGTCTCGCAGTCAAGCTCCCTTCTGCCTTTGCACGCTCCGCGCGATTTCCATCCGCGCTGAGGGAACCTTTGGGCGCCTCCGTTACCCTTTAGGAGGCGACCGCCCCAGTCAAACTGTCCACCTGACACTGTCCCGCCTCGCGTCCTCACAAGGCCGGTTAGAACAACCGTGTCCCAAGGGTGGTATCCCAACGCCGACTCCACTCAGGCTGGCGCCCAAGCTTCTCCGTCTCCCACCTATCCTGTACATGAAACACCGTTGTCCCATATCAGGCTACAGTCAAGCTCCACGGGGTCTTTCCGTCTAACCGCGGGTAACCTGCATCTTCACAGGTACTACAATTTCACCGGGTCTCTCGTTGAGACAGCGCCCAAGTCGTTACGCCTTTCGTGCGGGTCGGAACTTACCCGACAAGGAATTTCGCTACCTTAGGACCGTTATAGTTACGGCCGCCGTTTACTGGGGCTTCGATTCGGACCTTCGGGGTCTCCCCCTAAGCCCTCCTCTTAACCTTCCAGCACCGGGCAGGCGTCAGCCCCTATACTTCGCCTTTCGGCTTCGCAGAGACCTGTGTTTTTGCTAAACAGTCGCTTGGGCCTTTTCACTGCGGCTCTTTCACCAGAAAGAGCGCCCCTTCTCCCGAAGTTACGGGGCCATTTTGCCGAGTTCCTTAACGAGAGTTCTCCCGCGCGCCTTCGTGTTCTCCACGCGCCCACCTGTGTCGGTTTCCGGTACGGGCACCTTCAGCTCGCTAGAGGCTTTTCTCGGCAGTGTGAACGTCGGGACTTCGGTACTGTCCTTCCCTCCCCATCACAGCTCACGCTTCCCAGGGTGCGCATTTCACTACACCCCACGCTCGCTGCTTGGACGGCCCCTTCCATCCGGCCGCTTCCCTCGTCCTCCTGCGTCACCCCGTCGCTCCAACGCCTACGGTGGTACAGGAATTTCAACCTGTTCTCCTTCGACTACGCCTTTCGGCCTCGCCTTAGGTCCCGACTGACCCTGGGCGGACGAGCCTTCCCCAGGAACCCTTGGGCTTTCGGCGGAGGGGATTCTCACCCCTCTTTTCGCTACTCATACCGGCATTCTCACTTCCATGCGCTCCACCAAGCCTCCCAGCTCAGCTTCGCCGCACATGGAACGCTCCCCTACCATGTCGCCATCCCTAGCTTCGGTGTCCGGTTTAGCCCCGTTCCATTTTCCGCGCAGCGCCACTCGACCAGTGAGCTATTACGCACTCTTTCAATGATGGCTGCTTCTAAGCCAACATCCTGGTTGTCTTCGCAGCGCCACATCGTTTCCCACTCAACCGGTACTTTGGGACCTTAGCTGAGGGTCTGGGCTGTTTCCCTCTCGACTACGGACCTTATCGCTCGCAGTCTCACTGCCAGGTTCCTCGACATTGTGGCATTCGCAGTTTGACGAAGCTTGGTAGCCCTCGCGGGCCCCGCACCCCATCAGTGCTCTACCTCCACAACTCATCCCCTGACGCTAGCCCTCAAGCTATTTCGGGGAGAACCAGCTATCACCGGGTTCGATTGGCATTTCACCCCTACCCCCAGTTCATCCCCTGGCTTTTCAACGCCAGTGGGTTCGGGCCTCCATGCGGTGTTACCCGCACTTCACCCTGACCAGGGGTAGATCACCCGGTTTCGGGTCGATGCGGACCAACTCGCGCCCTCTTCAGACTCGCTTTCGCTTCGGCTCTGGCTCCTTCGCCTTCACCTCGCTGGCCCACATCACTCGCCGGTTCATTCTACAAAAGGCACGCCGTCACGCTTTCTCGCGCTCCGACTGCTTGTAGGCACACGGTTTCAGGTGCTCTTTCACTCCGCTCCCGCGGTCCTTTTCACCTTTCCCTCACGGTACTCGTTCACTATCGGTCGCCAAGGAGTATTTAGCCTTAGGAGGTGGTCCTCCCTGATTCCTGCGGGGTTCCTCGTGTCCCGCAGTACTCGGGGTCTGTTTCCACCCTCATGCGTGTGTTTCGGATACCGGGCTCTCACCGTCTCTGGCCGGCCTTCCCAGACCGTTCTCCTACACACCCACTCGGGCTGGCTACCCTGCAGCTCGCCGCAAACAGCCCCTCTACCCCGCATGCGCATCGGCTGCAGCCTCTCCCACGCATACGGTTTAGGCTCCTCCGCTTTCGCTCGCCACTACTCACGGAATCGCGTTTGCTTTCTCTTCCTCGGGGTACTGAGATGTTTCACTTCCCCCGGTTCCCCGCTCAAGGCCTTTCGACCTCAAGCTGCTGGCGCTTCCCACCAGCGGGTTCCCCCATTCGGACATCCACGGATCCCAGCCCGCTTACGGCTCCCCGTGGCGTTTCGGCGTTCGCCCCGTCCTTCTTCGGCTCTTGGCGCCTAGGCATCCACCGTGTGCCCTTCCTAGCTTCACCTTGCCTGCTCCCTATGCACTTGCCAAGGTCCTCGAGAGAGCTTCCGCTCCCTCAAAACTAAACACACCCCACCACCT
>NZ_FTOO01000019.1 GCF_900156755.1 Alicyclobacillus vulcanalis | reverse complement strand
GGGTGCGGCCTTCAACTGCTCTTGAACCTGCGCTTGGAGAATTTGATTGACGACGCTTTCGACGAGCTTGGCGACGCCTCCGTCTCGTTCAAAGAACCCTTCCAAAATCGCGTCGTCCACGGTAATCTGGTATTGAGCCATTGGGGAATCCTCCTTGAGATGTGTGGTTTTTGTCCAACTCACATTCTACCGAAGAGGGCCCGAATGGCTCTTTATGTTTTCGGCAGGAACTCTTTTTGATGAGAAAATAGACACCCGCCAATTTTCATCCTCCTCTTGTGCCCAACCGGGCATGGCGGTTTACACATGATAACAGCCACAACGTGCCGCATCGCGGAGGAGAGTCAATCAAACTATGCCTCGATAGACTAAGGACACTGTGGACGGGACCGTCGTGCAGCGCACGAAATCCTGCGGGCGCCGCGGATCACGGAGCCACCAAGAAATCTGCGGATTGCGCCTCGAACACGAGGGCTGTAGACACTGCGCGAGTTATCCGCAGGTCCCACGAACCCGCGTCGGACATTGGTTCGTGGGACTTTGTAGGACTAGGAAGTGTCGAAGTTGGGATGTATACAACGAACATCATCGAGGGCTACCACAGGCAGTTACGAAAAGCGACGAAGGGCAAGAGCATGTTCCCAAACGACGAGTCGTTGTTGAAGATGCTGTATCTGGCGACGATGGAGGTGACGAGAAAATGGACGATGCGAGTGGCCAACTGGGGCACCATTCTAGGACAACTAGCCCTCTACTTCGGCGACCGAGTGACGCCATACCGGCATGACGACGTTAGGAGGCATGCCCACTGTGTATGGCATGCCACATCTGACCAGGATGGCAGCCGGAAATCGGCTGTCAAGGCTGGAAACACACCTTGACAGCCTCACTAGGTACGACGGCCTGGGTCCCGCCACAGGAACGAACGTAATCTCTTAAAATGGAGTTTGATGAGAAAATAGTTGCCAGCCAATTTTCATCCGCCTCTTGTGCCCAATCGGGCATGGCGGTTTACACATGATATCGGACACAACTTTTACGCTTACGGTTTGACGCTTACCAATATACTGCTGCATCCCTTGGTTGTACGGGGCTTTGTCTTGTCGCGCAGACTCGCCCGAATGCAACAGCCTCACCTTGGTTTCGTGGTCCTCATGTCGTGGCTTTGCCTCTGTGTATTCCGATGCATTTGGACACCGAATCCTACAACTATTGGACACTCGTTCCGATGAGACGTTTTACTGTCAAACTTGAGCTTTAGACCACTACTTGAGACTCTAACCAATACCACTGATCGGTCAGGTAAGAGACAGTGCGAGGTAGGAGGCGACTAGAAAAGAAAATCTTAAATATAATTTAATAAATCTTAAATTAAATATTATTCGAAAAATACAATTGTAGTAGTACATATTACTGCGAGAGGGCGTGGAACACATAATCATCGAAAGAAGGGATGTACAAATGAGCCTCAGAGTCATGAAGGGTAAAAATGTGATTATTCAGGACAATGTGACCTTCTTGTTCGAGGATGACAGCCAGGGGAAAGATGTGAGTATTGGAGATAACACAATCATTCGATCAGGCGTGATTATCTATGAGGGTGCTTCTATCGGCAACAATGTCCACATTGGACATGGATGTATTATTCGAAGTGGCGTACGCATTGGTGACAACACAGTCCTGTCTCATCACGTAGTGGTTGAGCGAAATACGTGTATAGGGAAGTGGGTTCGGATTTCAGCTCTAACTCATATAACGGGTGGGGTGGTTGTGGAAGATTCCGTTTTTATTGGTGCTGGAGTAATAACAGTAAATGATAAACGAATGGTGTGGAAACACAGAACTTTGTCCCCAGAACTAGCCCCGCCGATTTTTAGGATAGGAGCAAGAATTGGGTCTGGAACTGTTATATTACCCGGCGTATGCGTTGGAGAATTTGCTGTCGTGGGTTCGGGATCGGTTGTGACAAAGGATGTCGCGCCACGTACCTGTATGTGGGGGAATCCAGCTATTTATCGGTATTCCGTCTCTGGCGAATTGCTTATCCCGAATGGTTCAAATTCACCTGATGAAGGGGGGAAAAGGAGTGAAATGTAGCTACTTAAGGCGAATTACTATTGACTCTTTTCACGCGTTTCTAGTCGGTAGGTTTTTCTCGCGGGTCGGTGACAAGCTGTTTCTCGTCGCACTGCCCTTGGCTGTGCAAAGCATGGGGTACGGAGCGCCTTTGCTCTCCTTCGCCAACGCAATTCAGTATGTTGCCAACTGGGCCGGCGGTCCACTTGGGGGCTATCTCACCGAACGGCACAGTCGGAAGACGGTGATGCTGTGGGTGCACGTAGCGCAGGCAGTCGCCATCATCGGTGTAGTGGCCTCGACCGTGAATAAGGCGCTCTTTCCGCTTCTTCTCCTTGTCTCGATGTTTCTCCTTCATCTCGCCTCCATGGTCAATCGCGTCAATCGGTTCTCCCTGACGACTTTGCTCCGCGATCGCGACCGTTTGGCGGCGGCCAACGCCGAAATCCAATTGATGGAGTCTGCGGCGCGCCTCGTCGGTCCGCTGGCTGCTGGGGTCGTAATCGCCCAGTTGCATCTGCGCGCGGCACTGTGGTTGGATGTCGTGTCGTTTGTCATCATGGGCGTAGTGGTCGTGGTTGCCGTACGCTTGCAGCGGACGAAGGAGGAGGGAAGGCGGCCTTCCTACCAGTTTCGTGATTTATGGAACTGGCGGTATCAAGGTCATCCGGTAGTGCGGCGGATGCTAATGGTCAACAGCTTATCGAGTGTCGTCTTCACATTTGTATCTGGCTTCAACGTGTTTCTCATGAGCTCGACACATCATTTTGGCGTCATGACCATCTCGTGGATTCTAAGTGTGACGGCTGTCATCTCAACATGTTTGGCGTTCGTGCTCCGTGCGAATGTGGCAAATATGGCTCAACCGTCATTTGCAAAGATGGCTCTCGGACTTGGGGTTTGTGGTATAGGACTCCTTGGCATGCCGTTTGCGCCAAGAGCGCTTGTGTACTTTCTCTCGTACACTCTTTGCATATTAGGCATGGAGTTTTACCAGCAACAAGGGCAAACGTGGTTACAGACACATGTCTCTCAATCAGAGTTGAACCATGCGTTTGTCGCGATGTCTAACTCCGCGAACATCATCACACCTGTGTGGATGGTGGTAGGTGGTCTGCTATGGCGTACCGTAGCACCATTCTTGCCATTATTGGTTTGTACAATCATGCTTTTTGTCAACATGTTTATGTGCGTTTTTTCGTTAAATTTCGTGAATAAAGAGGGTGAGCAACATGCTGGATTATGAAATTAGGACAGTGACAAATGAAAAAATTCGTCATCAAATCTACGATAAAGTTAATTGTTTTATACAAAAAGAACAACTGAAAGATATTTTTTCTGCAGAACAGCCGGATATACTTAGAGTTCGAAAAATCGCTTCGAAATATGAACTGCTCGGGCTAGATTTACCTAGGGAATATGGGGGCATGGGTGCAGACGTAGTTACAATGGCAAATATATATTTTAGGTTGGGGGAAATAAGTGCAAATGCCAGAGAAATTGTTGGGATGGGGCACGGTAGACTATTATTAGATCGTTGGGATCAAGATAGACAAAAATGGATAGATAGGATTGTTTCAGGCGAATCCTTCGTTGGAATAGGAATTACGGAAGATGGATCTGGTTCCGATGTAAGAAAATAAAGAGTAGTATTCGGCATTTAGATGGAATATCTTCTATTTTAAATATTAATAAAGATTATATTAGTAGAATTTATGAAGCTGATATATTTGTCTTCTTTGTTAGGAATGTTGAAGACGGGGCTATTAGCTGTGTTGTAGTAGACGATTTACATTCTATAGACTGTATACGAGTGAGTAGGCAACCGATGGGACTTGATGGATGGTCCTTTGGAGGGATGGTGATACGGGATTTGAAGATACCTAGAAGTAATGTCTTACACGGAGAGGGTAAAGGATTAGACGTATTGAAACGACATTTTGCGTATTGGAGAATACTGATTTCGATGCTTTGCCTAGGTTCAGCTTATCAGGCGATTGAAGAAACTATAGCTTTCTGTAAAGAAAGATCTATTTTTGGCGGGCGTCTATCGGATTTACAATCCGTAGGTCACAGGCTTGCTGAGTCTGTAACCTATATTGAAGCTGCAAAGAGCCTCTGCATAAAGGCTGCCAAAGCTATAGATGAAAGTTCTAATAATGCTTTAAAATTATCATCAATGGCAAAATGGTATTCAACAGAAGTCGCATATAAATGTCTACATATGTGTGTTCGACTTCAGGGAGCGAGAGGATATGAATTCAATAATTCTACTCGAAGAAGACTGTTAGATATTGAAGGATTCTTAATTGCTGATGGGAGTAATGATTTGATGAAAAGTATTATATACAAAGAGTTGGTTGGTAAGCATATATATAACAAAACATTACTAAGATGAACGCTGCGGGTATTACGAGTTGTGTCCGATATCATGTGTAAGGAGAGTTTCTGCCGAAACAGCAAGATCCATCCGGGCTCTTTCCCGGCCTCTGGACAGAGCACGTAGACTCATGGATGGATGTGGGATCCTATTGCGGCGTGGCTTGTCGGACCCATCGACTGGCCTGCGCCGTGATTTGCGTTCACGCACCCTCGCGATTCGGACATCCCCCGTATTCACACGAAGTTTTCAGCCACTCGTGAAGAGCGTATAAAGTTTGAGTAAGGTTTGCTTCTGGGAGGATTCTCCGAGGCAAAAGACAAGAGACCTCACTGAGACAAGAAAAAAGTCCGTTGCAGCGCGGACATAAGAGTGAGGTCTCTTATGCTCGATATTCGACGTGTCCTTGCTGTCTTCCTGCAGATGCTGTCGAGCTTGCAAAATGTAGTTGACGAGGCAGGTGACTTCACGGCCTTGGAGCAGGGCGTGTGTGGCACCGTCCGTGGCACAGCCAATGAGCTCCTCCAACTTTTGTTCGAGGGGATGGATCGGAAGCTGCAGGAGGAGCGAGACAAGACGCGATGGGCGCTCATCCACCGGAAGCCTCGCACGTTGGTCACCACTGTAGGTGAGATCACGATTTGGCGGCGGTACTACCGGGATAAGCAGACGGGCGAGCGCCGCTTTCTCTTAGACGAGGCGTTGGGCTTGGAGCCCCATCGGCGGCTGTCTCCTCAGCTACGGTCGCAAGCGATCGCATTGGCCACGGAGATGTCGTACCGTCGGGCGGCGAGCCTGTTGCAAGCGTGGGTGCCGGAAGTGAGCGCGATGGCGATTTGGGAAGAGGTGCAGCGGCTGGGCGAGGAGG
>NZ_FTOO01000018.1 GCF_900156755.1 Alicyclobacillus vulcanalis | reverse complement strand
TACTTTTGGTGTTCGCCACACTTTAGTAGACACGCACGGTGGCTTCGTCGTCAATTGAGGACGACGGCTTTTACACCACTACTTGAGACTCTAACCACGTAGAGATCCTCATTTTCGTCTTCGCCGCTCATAGAGACAGTGATTGCAGATCCATTTTGTGCAGATTTCGTTATCGAGCTTAATCACCAATTTTCTTCCACACACAGGACAATCATCCTCAGACGTGACTTTTGGCGGCACTAACGGTATGCGGAATTCCGTCTGCTCAATGACTTCAGGCTCAGCCCACGTAGGAAACGAGTTCGCTGACGTCCAGACATAGAAACTGCACAGAGGCTCCTGAACCCTTTCGTCCATCGATTCAAGCCATTCCACGGCGTACGAGAAGTAGCGAGGACGGTCGCTCCGAACCAGTGCGTTATCCCGAAGGCTATTGATGACCACGTGAATAGACGGAATATACTTGTCCAAGTCTTTGATCATCCAATGTTCCGGCGGTGTTTCAAACCGAACGAGCATTCGTGCATACTGCGGCGGTTCCTTCGGAATCAAGCTGTTCTCCCAGTACCTCACGTACGTGAGATAGTCCATTTTGAGCTTATGAATGAGCCAAAACCACAACTGACGCTTCCGTACATACGGACGGTCTCGATGATAGGCCGGATGAAACTTCTTCTTCGCGCCGTGTCCCAACATCCAAACCGGGACATTTTGAATTGCAAATCCGCCCTTCATCGGCTTGAGTTTGAGATTTTCGGGCAGATGGTCGAATTCCACACGATTCGAAGCCGGGTTGTAATGCGCGAGCCGTGGCGCTGCTTCTTCCCACAGAAATTCCTCAACACGCGCGTTGACTTCCTCAATACCACCCAGATACTCCGTGACAGGATACCGGTCATCCTCTGCCGTCAAATCAAGAAGGGTATCGAACACTGCATTCATGAGAATGTGCCATTGCCGAAGTACATCCAACGGGTCTTTCGAATTCTTCAGCATCTCCAGGTTAAGTTTCGTGATAGGATGCATCTCTTTTGCCATGCTTCATCCCTCCTCATCTTGACCGTATCATCACCTCACGTACGGAACGCGCCATCTTTACGCCAAAGTTGAACGCGTTGCCCACGCGCATATTGAATGCCACTTGATTATTCATAGATTCCACTTCAAGTTACAATGAACTCTTTATTCATACTGAGTGACCATACATGATGCTTATTTACTACTTGATTCATCAAACGCAATTTACTTTTATGCATGAATTTAATCTCAGTATGCTTGAATGGTGGCTTACGCATAATATAGCTCTGTTTGCACATTCATGTGTGATATAATGTGACTCGATTATGCATGAATGCACACTGGGGGTTGTTCATGATGTTGACTATTGGTTTGGATGTCGGAAACGGAAGTATCGGCTTGTGCGTGCGAGACGGGGACACGCTTGTCCAAGACACCATGCCCTCGGTGTATGGACGCGTTGATCTCACACGCCAGGTGCTGTCGGTGCCCGGCAAATCAACATCGCGCGAAGTGGACGTGTTCACGTTTGGCGGCGAACATTTCGTCCTGGGCTACGAGCACGTTCACGCCATGCACAGCACGCCCATTGGCGCTTACGACCGCGAGCAACGCTATGCGAGCCGACAGTTCGAGACGCTGGCGAAGCTGGCACTACTGGATGCGGCCACACGGACGGGACGAACCGGAGTCATCGAAGTTGCTGTCGCTTGTGGCACGCCGTCAGAGGACTTCACCACGCGCACCGTGGAAATCATGCAGCGCTGGTTCTCTGAACCCATCACCGGCGCAAAAAACGGTGAGCAAGTCGTCGTCATGATTAAGCGCTTGGAGGTCATTCCGCAGCCATTTGCCGTCTTCCTCGATGCGTATCTCGACCAAGATGGTCTTGTGGTGGATGAGGGGCTTGAAAAACAAGATGTACTCGTGATCGACAGCGGCTCCGGCACGCTCGACTTGAGCGAGATTCACCGATTGGAGCTCACACGTCAGACCAGCATTCCTGCAGGCCTGAACGACGTGTATCAAATCATTCTGGAGGAAATCAGGCGCGAAGAGCCGAAAGTGTACGCAACCGCGTATGACTTGGAGGCCCAGTTGCGCGCACAAGACGGCGCACAAGAGTTCTGGTTCGACTACGGCGCACATCGGATGAACATCACCGAACTTCGCGAGCGCGCCATGCGACAGGTTTGGGATCGCATGCAACAGGGCATCCAATATGCGTACCCTGACCGTTCGAGTTTTGGGCGCGTGATTCTCGCAGGTGGCTCAGGCGAGGCCTTCCGCAACTACTTCCTCGCTTGGATGCCGAGCATTCGCATTGCTCCAGATCCGCAATTGGCGGTGGCAAGGGGACTGTACAAATACGCTTTGGCACAGGAGCACGAGGAATCATGACGATTCGCAGATATGTCCTGAGCTACGACGATGAATATGACCGTGAAATCGCCGAGGTCATCGAGCAAACGCCCAAACGCCGGCGCGCCGAGCGCGTCCGGCAGCTCATCTTGCTCGGTATTCAGGCCGAGGCCGAATTGCGCGGTGAAGGCGGCGTAAGACAAGCACAAGTGGACGATAGGGACACTTCGACCGCCCCCACCCCGTCTTCTCCCCAAGCGAACACATCAACTGGCAAACGCCCGGTTATTCCGCGCATCACGCCTAAAACATAAGGGACGGCTGGCACCGTCCCCTCTCTTTTTGTTTGCACCACACTGCACCCAATCCCTTTTTTGACCATAACACCTAGCAATTTTCCCGTCTATGCCAGATAGGAGAATCCGATAGTACATCGAAAAATCAGCGGAAAAATGTCTCCCACTTATCCAGTTGATTCGTCGGCAAAATGCCCGGCACTTCCATCCACGCCTTCCCGTCGCGATGATACGCATCCGGTGTCGGTATTGACTTCGAGACATATTCAGTATGCGCGGACGGAAGTGGGTCGCTGTCGTATCCCTCCTTGCGCCAGATTTCCTGCGCTTGCGCCTTGGTCACGCCCGTCCATACGACGACGGGATACGCCTTCAGACGCGGCCAAATCTGCTGAAATTGCTGGATCGCGTATTGCTCCATTGGCGAGATGTACAGCACATTCGTGTCCTTCACCGCGATCGGCAGATGGCTGACGCGCTTCTTGCGCGCGTCAAACCCGATCAACTTCGCTTGGAGATTCCCCGGAAGCCTATCCACCACCGCATGCACAGACGGCGCGGAGATTGAAGTCGAAGATGTCTGGGACGTCGCATGGGGCATCGACCCGCACCCCGTAACCGTCGCCGTGAGTATCGACGCGGCAAGGAAACCTGTCCACCGTTTTGTCCACATCTTGCACATCCGCTCCTTCCAAAACCGACTCTATCATCTCTTGTGCGCTAAAATGGGCCATCTTTGCGCCAACTTGATACACGAGAGAAGCCGCCCGAAGGCGGCCTCTCTTACCACGTCTGATGTTCATGGAAGTACGTACCCGGATCGTTTCCGCTCACCCACGTATCGCGTATGGTGAACGACGCTTGTGCGGTCGCAACCTGGTTGTCCGTCGACTTCACCCAGAACGTCACTGTGTACGTCCCGTCCTGCATGTACTGCAGCCACTCATCCCATGCGGTTGGGATACCGCCCTCCAAATAGCCGTCTGACGGATTGTACGTGAGCGCAATTGGCGGCGGCGACGTCCAGTTGATGGGTGAACCCGGCGGCATCATCGGGTTCATGCTAATCGCCGGCAAGTACACGTAGGCTTGCGCAATGTCCGTGATGGACGGCTTCACCTTGAACAACAGGTCTTCTCCCGCCCAGAAATCCGACTCCGACCGCACGAGTTGCGGCTGTGGATCGATGTTCGTGTAGTAGTTGTTGTAGTTCTCCAGGTTCTGCTGCCACGCGGGTGTGTGATAGACCTCCGCATCGGACAACGTGAGCTTCGCCTGATTCCATGTCACTTGCACCGTATTACTCGCCTGGTCATGCCCGCCGGACGGATTGACGAACCAAGCAATAAATGTGTCCGTCGCCGGCGCGCCTTCCGTCCACGTCGCGGAATAGCTCGACGCATTCGCTATGCTCGTGCCGACAACCTGGCCCGTGGTCTCATCGTAGATCTCGATCACGTCGCCGGGACCTCCGCCCGTGGTGCTTGTGGCTGTCAGGGTTGTCGCTTGGCCGGCCGGCAACGTGGTCGGGATGGCCGACAATTCAAGATCGTAGTCATACCAAGTCACAGACACTGGCACGGACGAAGCCATAACCTGATCAGGCAGTCCTCCGCCTACATAGGTATCCATGATGTTTTGAATCTCATCACCTTCTGAGGGACTATTACCGTTCTCAGCCCCCCATTCAAGCGTCTGTGTGCTCACAAACACGCTCCCAGCTCCGTAGGAGAAGCTAGCTGCGACTGGCGCTCCATCGGTGGAGTCAGTAATGTACACAAGCGCATTTTTTGGAAGCCCTGAAATATCGTCATGGGACGCCCAGTTTCCTGGTATGGTGCTCGGAAGTCCCTCTGTAAAAGGCGTATTCGGCAACACCACATTATCCGTGTAGGTCGGGTGATACGTAAATGTCAACCCAACTGGGCCCTGGCCCCCTGGCCACTGTCCCGCTTGCCATCCGTTATCCGTGGCGAATAAAATAAGATTTCCACCCTTTGCGACCCATGCATTCAACTGTGGGATAACCGACTCTAACTCCTCATAGAAAGAAGTGGGTTCGTCACCTTCGATCAGAATGGTTCTAAACTGATTAAAATCTACCTGGGTGGGATTGGTGAAAACTTGATAGGAGCCTCCCGACTTGGTAATTGCATTGAGATCAAATTGCCCATCGTTCCAAGCGGCCCCTGGCGCACCCAAAACTGCGATTTCTCCTGCACTGCCTCCTGATGTTGCAGAACCGCCCGTGGCTTGCTGACCTGAATATCGGGCCACTTCAGCAACATACGTATGCGTCTGGGCGGTTGCCATGCTTTGTTCCGCTTGTAACGTGGTCTGACCTGGATTCCCAATGGCAATCACTTGTCCAGTGGTTTGATCCACAATCATCAAGTAGTAATCATTTGGTACGTCCTGAGCTGTTGCGGTCAACGTTGACCACTGATCGATTGGCAACTTCACTGGATTGGCCTGAAGCATAACTCCAAACCAGTCTACTTGAACCGTGTTGCTGGACATGAGGGTTGTATTGAGACTTCCATCCGTTGACACAAAGGCTTGAAACGAATCAGTCTGCGGAACCGGCTCAGTGACACTCACACTAAACTGAGTTGATTGACCAACTCCAACCATCTGCCCGGTCGAACTATTGAAAATGACGATGTAGTCTCCGATCGGAACATCTTGTGCAATGACGGTAAGCGCCGTGGACTGACCTGCTGGCAATTCAGTTGGATTGGCTGCAAGATACAACCCTATCCAAGTCACGGTCTGCTGATTAGAGGAAGCTCCCACTTGTCCGTATCCATCGCTTAACCATGCGATAAACGTGTCAGTCTCAGCATTAAATGACGTGTATTGTGCAATCTCGGGTGACACTCCTGACATCGAAACCGTCTGGCCCGTCGTCTCATCCATGATCACAAGGCTCCACCCGGTCGGGATCGGCTCCGACGTCGTGGCAGTCAACGTCGTACTTTGGCCAGTTGGCAAATACTTCGGATTCGCGGTCAGCGTAATGGTGCCCGTCCATGGATTTGACCACGTGACGGTCGTCCCGCCTGTAGCGACCGGATTCCCGTTCAAGTCAAGCACGGTTGCCGTGTAATTGACCGTGACCGTCTGCCCACTTGGCGGATTCTCCGTCTCGGTGTACGTCCCGGTTTGTCGTGTCAGCCCCGACGCGCTCCACATGTCCGTGCCGTTCCCACTTGGCGTAATCTGCACGGTGTACCCCGCTGGCAGCGACACATTCACCGCATACGAAATCTGCGACGACTCACCCGGCACATTAGTCGATGGATTCGCGGTCATCGTGATCGTCGGCGAGACCCATTTGACCGTCACCGTGGCCGTCGAAAGCAATGTACCCGCGCTATTGTACAAGTTGGCCGTGTACGTCACGGTGACGCTGCTCCCGCCTGTTGGCGATTCCGTCTCGGAGTAGCTATCCGTCTGCTGCGTATCGTCCGTTTGCGACCACATGTGTTGACCGCCTTGGCCTGAGATCGTCACATAATCGCCCGATGCCCATCCGACCGTCGTGTACGAGATCGTCGAGGATTGTCCCGTAAATACGCTCGTCGGCGAAGCCGTGAGCGTAATCGTCGGCTTGGTCCATGTGACCGTGACG
The DNA here is from genome assembly GCF_900156755.1 of Alicyclobacillus vulcanalis. GTDB lineage: Bacteria > Bacillota > Bacilli > Alicyclobacillales > Alicyclobacillaceae > Alicyclobacillus > Alicyclobacillus vulcanalis. The sequence goes on along the minus strand of NZ_FTOO01000018.1, from coordinate 2,002 downwards.
GGCGCGGACTCTTCCGACGGTGGACCTTGGGGTGACACACCTGGCGCCCATACATACGCCACGAACGTCTGCGGCCCCGCAACATTGCTGGTGTACTGTACGGTGTACGTGCCGGAATACTCCACCGTGGCCGTATTGCCTTGCACGCTCATGCCGGATATCGTGGCCGTCCAATACGGCGGCATGGAGTAGCCGTATTCGTAGGTTCCCATGGAGACAAACTGGTGCGTTGTCTCGTCGTAAATGTCCACGAACGCGCCCTGTTGTACCGTATCCACGGTGGCGGCTAGCGTTGTGGCCCCTCCGATGCCAAGCGTTGTCGGGTTAGCCGTCAACGTCACATCGTTCGATGCTGGCGGTGTGTAGCTCGAATCGTAGATCGTGTAAGTCTGCTGACACCCCGTCGAGGCGTCGGTAATCGTGAGCGTCCCCGTGTTTACGCCTCCGCTGAACGTCGCTGTGATCGTCGCATCCATGCCCGCAGCTGTGGATGTCTGGGACAACGTGATGGACGGCGAGTTGGTCGAAAACTGCAACACGTCCGGCGTTTGGTTGACAATGGTCACCGTGTCGGAATTGCTGGTCACGCCACCCTGGTCGATGATCGCAAGCTGTGACGGACACCCAATGGCACCAGACCACGTGACGCTCACCGTGGACGAAGTGGCGATGACACTACCGGTAGGCGACAGGAGTTCCGCTTCGTACTGTACAGTCTCCGGCGTATTGGCAGTCGCTTGTGTACTCGCCGAATTGCCCATCGCCACATACGAGTTCTGTCCGCCGAGCGTACTCTTCCCGGATTCGTCGATAATCTTGATCTCGTCCATAGGCGACGGTGCATTGCTCGCCGTGGCTGTCAACGTCGAAGGTTGGCCCGTGGTGAGATTCGTGGGATTCGCCGTTAACGTGATGGTTGCGTTCTGCCCCCACGTCACCTGCACCTGATTCGACATGGCGACCGTCTGCCCCGTCGATGCGTTGATGATGCTCGCCTGATACGTAACCGTCTGCGGCGTCTGGCTCATCGCGGGCCCGCTCAAGGACGTCTCACCCACCACGCCATCTGCGAACGTATTCGAGCCGTCAAACGTGCCTGCTCCCGATAGGTCAGAAATTTCAATAAAGTCACCCGACATATTTCCGCTCGTCGTCGCCGTGACGCCCGTGTATTGTCCCACAGGCAGCGACGTTGGCGACGCGCTCAAGGTGATGGTCGGTCCGTTTCCGCCATTCCCGTTTGTTCCGCCCGTGTTGCCGGAGCTTGTCCACGTGACAGACACCGTGCCAGACGTAGCATCCACGTGCCCTGTGCTCGGGTTCACCACATACGCTTGGTACTTCGCCGTCTCTGGCGTGTTCGCGGTGACCATCGTGGACAACGAGGTTTCGCCTGTCACCCCATCCTCGTATGTATTGGAGCCGCCAAACGTCTGGTCTCCCGTGATGTCCTTGAGTTCGAGGATGTCCCCGCTTGGCACGTTCTTGCCCGTCGCCGTGACCACGCTGTACTGCCCGGTCGGCAAGGACGTAGGCGATGCCGTGATCGTCACGCTCGGCGGTGAGGCGGGCGCGGCCGTCTTCACGGCATACGACGCCTCGTAGTAGCGATCGATGCCATCCACGTAGTACAGATAAAGCATGCCGCTCCCGCTTGCACCGCTTGGCACGGTAATCTGAAACGAGCGCGTCGGGGCAATCGCCGGGATGTACGTGTCCTGCCATGGCGTGAACCCATACGTCGCGACCTGCTCGTTCGAGTGGCCCACATCCGCGTTCACGTAGGTGCCCATGTTGTTGAAGTACCACACCGCGATGAGCCCGGACGGCGTGCCCGACTGGGGCACTTTGTCCGGATTGCCCGTCCCGTCATCGCTTGGGTCGTTGTTGGTATCCGTCACCGTGACAGTTGTGTCCGATATCATGTGTAAAAAGTGTTCCTGCCGAAAACATGAAGAGCCATTCGGGCCCTCTTCGGTAGAATGTGAGTTGAACAAAATCA
>NZ_FTOO01000017.1 GCF_900156755.1 Alicyclobacillus vulcanalis | reverse complement strand
CCGGAAGCTGCAGGAGGAGCGAGACAAGACGCGATGGGCGCTCATCCACCGGAAGCCTCGCACGTTGGTCACCACTGTAGGCGAGATCACGATTTGGCGGCGGTACTACCGGGATAAGCAGACGGGCGAGCGCCGCTTTCTCTTAGACGAGGCGTGGGAGGCCTTGAGCGCAGACGATGGGCCGCGTGTGGAAGCGCTGCTGACGGCCGCGGCGAAACGGAGTCAAGGGACGAAGAAGAAGGAGATCGAGCAGCTGAAAGGGTATCTGAAGAACCATTGGGACGGGATCGTGAACAGTGACGCAGCGGTAAGCCTGGGTGCGATCGAGGGACAAGTGTTTCACCACGTGGCGCGGCGAATGAAGCGGCATGGGGCGCGATGGAGCGAGCGAGGTGCGGACGCGCTTGTGCGGCTGATGGCGGCTCGCGCCAACGGGGAACCTGTGATGAAGGCAAGTGAGAAGAGGGAGCCACATCTTGCAACGCGAGGGATGGCCCAAGAGGCGGTCGTGACGGACGCGGAGATGACGCGCAAAGTCGAGGCAGCGGCGTCGTGGCTGGAAGCTCATATGCCTGCACTGTCCGGGCCGCATGCGGGCCGGCCATGGGTGAAGTACGTGCTTCGTGAGCTGGCGCGGCTTCCGCACACCATTGCGTGACGGCTTGGCGCAGTGAGGTCCCCTACGACAACCTGACAAGCACCGAACGAAATTCTTACTTGCGCGATCGCATGGGAGGCTGTATAATCAGTCTCGTGCGTTGCGGGGCCGTAGCTCAAAGGGAGAGCACTACGCTGGCAGCGTAGGGGTTGTGGGTTCGAGTCCCATCGGCTCCACCATATGGTTTACGGCGGCTCGGTAGCTCAGTCGGTAGAGCAGAGGACTGAAAATCCTCGTGTCGGCGGTTCGATTCCGTCCCGAGCCACCAGCCATGCGGAAGTAGCTCAGGGGTAGAGCATCGCCTTGCCAAGGCGAGGGCCGCGGGTTCGAATCCCGTCTTCCGCTCCAGGGCATGTGCTGCGAAACCCGGGCGGAGCGAGACTTCGTCCGGGTTGAGCAGCCTCAAGGCGCCGTAGCCAAGTGGTAAGGCAGAGGTCTGCAAAACCTTCACCGCCGGTTCGAATCCGGCCGGCGCCTCCAGACAACCAACCTTGTGCTGACGCGGTTCGCGAGCTGTTCGCGGCCGCGTCTTTCGTTTACGAACCTCGGCACCTGCAAATCGACTGCTCATCTTCGTGACTCGAACGGATTTGGCACCGCGCGCCCTCGGCGATTCAGTATGCTATAATCTTTTTCAGTGATTTTTGAATCCTTCTCGAGTATGTTCGCATGAGGAGGCAGCGCTGTTGCAGCGGCACCTATGGACCATCCTTTCGGAGCGCGTCGCGTATCAGAATCCCTGGATTCAGGTGATCGAGTATGACGTGCTCAGGCCGGATGGTCAACCCGGTCTCTATGGCGTGGTCGACGCCGGGCATTATGCTGGTGTGGTGGCGATCGACGAGCGCAACCGCGTGGCACTCCTCCACGAATTCGTGTTTCCTGTCGACCGGTTTTTGTGGCAGATTCCGAGCGGTCAGTTTCGCGGCGAACGCCCTGTTGTCGCTGCCGCGCGGGAACTTCGGGAGGAAACGGGGATTGTCGCGCAGTCCTGGACCGAATTGGGGTTGGCCTACTTAAGCGCAGGGATCTCGACGCAGGAAACTCACCTGTTTCTCGCGCGAGACTTGTCGGTAGGGGAAGCGGAGCGTGAGCCCACGGAGACCATGACCGTCTCATGGCTTCCTTTGGAGGATGCCGTCGACATGTGCCTGCGCGGCGAGATCACAGATGCCGTGAGTGTGATGGGACTGTTGAAAGCTTTTCTGTGGATGCGAGAAGAGGAGAGGGCATGGGGGTGAGCGCGTGAAGTGGTCGGAGAGCGAGATTGAACAGGGGCTCGCCGAGTTGCCGGGATGGCAAAGGGACGGGCAGTTTATCCGGAAGCGATACGGGTTTGAATCGTTCGCAGACGCCATCGCGTTTGTGAACCGCGTCGCCGAGATCGCCGAGCGTCGGAATCATCACCCGTTCATTTCCATTGACTACAAATACGTGACGCTGCGGTTCACGACGTGGCACGCGGGAGGCCTGACGGCGGAAGACTTTGAGGAGGCCAAGGAGATTGAGGCGGTCTACGCCTCGAAAGAGGCGACGTGAAAGCGCGGAGCGCCGCCACGCCGACTCTTCACTTCAGTCGCAGAATTTTCGCGCCCTGGTTCTGAGGGGCGGGAGGCTTCGGGCCGAGCGCAGCGGCCATGTCGTCCGTCACTTGCTTGAGCGCCTCATAGCAGTGCTCCATCGGAACGGACGAGTCCCACATGACGTCGCAATGGCCATCCTCGTAGACGATCACGCTGATCACGTATTGAATATCGCTCATCACGCCAAGCTCCTTTCGTTCAACGGGGTCGCAGTGGCCCGCATTCATTGTACCCTGTTGAGGCACGAAAATGAAACGTGTCCCAGGCGTCGAGCGATGGGAGGGCAAGCGCTTTCGAAGAGGAGGGGATCGCGTGCTCCTGGGTTGTTACGTGGGGCCTCGAGAGCTTCGCTTTGTGCGCGAAGCCGGGTTTGATTACGCGGAATTGAACGCAAAGATCACGAAGCCGGCCATGTCGGACGCAGAGTGGCAGGTGGTTCGCGACGAGTTGTTGCGGAACGAAGTGCCGCTGCTGGCCTACAACCGCCTGTTTCCGCCCGACATGCCTATCGTCGGCCCTGCCGTGGATATGGACCGCATCTCGTCCTATCTGTCGGTCGCCATCAGGCGCATGGCAAGTCTCGGTGGCCAGCACGTCGGATTTGGCGCCGGTGTGAACCGGCGCGTGCCTGAGGGGTTTCCGCGCGAAGAGGCCATCGAACAGTTGGCTCGCGTCGTCCGTCTCACGGGCGATCTCGCCGCGTCACATGGGATGCGAGTTCACTTCGAATTTTTCAATCGCGCTGAGACGAACCTCGTGAACACGGTCGCGGAGGCAGTGGCGTTCGTCGAGAGGGTCCACCACCCTGAAGTCGACCTCTTGGTTGATTTTTACCATCTCGTTCAAAATGGCGAGCCCGTGGAGGAACTCGTCAAGGCCCGAGGCCGCATCGGCTACGTGCACGTGGCGGATGAAAACCGCCGCTGGCCGGGGATGAGTAGCCCGTCCGTGCGGTCTTGGCTCGGCATGCTCCGTGATCTGGGGTACAACGGCCCCGTTTCCGTCGAAGCCAACTTCCAAGATCCCATCCCTGAGCTCAGACAGGCCGGCGAAGCGCTGCGGCGCCTCAGCTATTCCAGCAGCAAAGCCCGGTCTGCGCCCGGTCCATGAGCGGCGCCTTCGCGGCGCGGCTCGCGCCGGACGTGGACTCGAGGTCGCAAACAACATGAAGGAGGTCGCGCGATATGCGTACGATGACACTTGGTCCTACCCATCTCGAGGTGCCGGTCGTCGGGATCGGCTGTATGCGCATCCAGAACCTGAGCCCGGCTGAAGCCGAGCGCTACATCCAGACAGCTCTCGAACTGGGCGCAAACTTCTTCGATCACGCCGACATCTACGGCGGGGGCGAGTGCGAATCCAGGTTCGCGGATGCGCTTCACATGAACGACGATGTGCGGGAGCGCGTGCTGATTCAGTCGAAGTGCGGCATTCGCAAAGGCATGTACGACTTCTCCAAAGAGCACATCTTGGAGGCGGTCGACGGCAGCCTCAAGCGGCTGAAGACGGATTACCTCGACGTGCTCTTGTTGCACAGGCCCGATGCCCTCGTGGAACCCGAAGAGGTAGCGGAGGCGTTCGAGCGCTTGCAGACACAAGGAAAGGTGCGGTATTTCGGTGTTTCGAACCACAAGCCCATGCAAATTGAGCTTCTAAAAAAGTATGTCCGCCAACCGATTGTGGCCAATCAACTGCAGCTGAGCATCACCAACGCCACGATGATCGCGCAGGGTATGAATCTCAACATGGGGAATGAATGGGCCGTCGATCGCGACGAGAGCATTCTGGATTACTGCAGGTTGCACGATATCACCATTCAACCCTGGTCGCCGTTTCTGTATGGATTCTTCGAAGGCGTGTTTCTTGACAATCCGAAGTTTCCGGAGCTCAACCGCAAGCTGGACGAAATTGCGGCTCGCTACGGCGTGTCCAATGTAACCATCGCCATTGCTTGGCTGCTGCGTCACCCGGCGAAAATGCAGCCGATTGTCGGGACGATGAATATCGAACGGCTGCAGGCCTCTTGCAAGGCTGCCGAGATCCAGCTGACCCGGGAGGAGTGGTACGAAATCTACCTCGCCGCCGGCTACATGTTGCCCTGAAGCATCGCCTTGCGACCACAAGAGGACCGGGTGGTATACCGGTCCTCTTTCGTTTGGGTTCCGAACGATCTCTCCCATGCCGTCTTCCACGCCGGATCGCAGAGCAAACGGCGCCCTCGCGTGTCAAGGCCTTTCAAATCTCGTCATCCGAACGTCGTCGCTTGTCTTTCTTTGTCCAAATTGCTATATTCGGAGGCGGTCACGCGATGGCGACAGCGCGGTCCTCACTCCTTGCAGATGGCGACGGTTGCACATGGATGGCTTCCTCGAAGCACATACTGACCCTGTGCCTGCCAGTTGGCTGGTCGTGGACACGAGTCCATGGGAGCGACTTGAAATCGCTATCGGTGCAAAACCCATTTTATAGGAGGTGCATGGCGTGCACGCGTTATTTCATGCGAATGCCGTGGACTACATCATCATTCTCGTGTACTTTGCGTTCGTCCTCGGCGTGGGATTTGTCCTTCGCAACCGCGTACGCACGGGAGAAGACTTTTTCTTGTCCGGCCGCTCGATCCCGGCGTGGATCACGGGCCTTGCGTTTCTATCCGCCAACCTCGGCGCGCTCGAGATTCTCGGGATGACGGCGAGCGGTGCCGAATACGGCATGCTCACGACACACTTTTACTGGATCGGCGCCATTCCCGCCATGCTGTTTCTCGGGCTGTACATGATGCCGTTTTATTACGTTTCGAAGGTGCGTTCCGTTCCGGAGTTCCTGAAGCTCCGGTACAACGAGGCGACACGCGCTCTGAATGCCATCGCGTTTGCGGTCATGACCGTGCTGACCTCTGGCATCAGCCTGTACTCCATGGCGCTTATTTTTCAAATCCTGATTGGTTGGTCGTTTGACACGAGCATTCTCGTCTCGGCTTTGGTGGTCTTGGTTTATGTGGCACTGGGTGGACTGACGTCATCGATCTTCAATGAGGTCGTGCAGTTCTTTTTGATTTGGGCCGGATTGCTGCCTATCCCGCTCATCGGTCTGCACAACCTGGGCGGTTGGCAGGGCATGATGTCGCGGCTTCCCGCGGGTTTTGGGCATTTGTGGGCGAACTTGGGATCTCCCTCCCATAACCCCATGGGCATCGGCTGGCTCGGTGTTGTGCTCGGACTGGGATTTGTGCTGTCGTTTGGTTACTGGACGACGGACTTTCTCGTGGTTCAGCGCACGCTCGCCGCAAAGGACCTGCGCGCTGCCCAATTGACGCCGATTTACGCGGCGTTCTTCAAGATGATTGTTCCGATTCTCGTGATCATCCCTGGGCTCATCGCGCTGGCTATCTTCCCGAAGATCGGCCACTCGCCCAACATGAGTTACAACCTGGCGCTGCCGCTCCTCATCGCCAAGTACTATCCGCCTGGCATGCTCGGACTTGGCCTGACCGCCATGCTTGCGAGCTTCATGAGCGGAATGGCGGGGAACGTGACTGCATTCACGACGGTGTGGACGTACGACATCTATCAGGCGTACATTAAGAAGGACGCGTCCGACAAGCACTACGTGAACATGGGGCGCTGGGCGGTCGTCGTGGGCGTGATCATCAGCATCGGCACCGCGTACTTCGCCGCAGGCTTCCCGAGCGTCATGGACTACATGCAGACGCTGTTCTCGTTCTTCAACGCGCCGCTGTTTGGTACCTTCCTGCTCGGCATGTTTTGGAAGAAAGCCACGCCGTGGGGCGGTTTCTGGGGCCTGTTGGCCGGTATCGTTGGCGCGTTCGCCATGTACTTTTTCCTGCCCGCGCACATGTTCTCGAGCCCTGATGCGGGGAACTTCTGGCGCGCTTGGTGGGCGTGGGTCATCACGGTCGTGGTCACGGTGCTGGTCAGTCTCGTCACCCAGGGCAAGCGGCCCGAGGAGCTCGAGGGCTTGGTGTACGGCCTCAGCAAGCGCCCGGACTACAGCGGTTACGCGTGGTACAAGCGCCCGGGTTACTTGGCGGCCATCGTGTTTGTCATCTTGGTTGGCCTGAATATCGCGTTCTGGTGATTCATCCCGGGGAGATGATGGTATGACTCGCTTTTTGGACCTCCGGTTCATGATCGGGATTTTGTTCATCGTGTACGGCGTCGTACTCGGGGTCTACGGTGCGGTTGCCCATCCTCATACGCCGAGTTTGCACACGAACATCGACTTGTGGTGGGGCGTCGTCTGTTTGGTGTTTGGCATTGTGTTTTTGATCGCGTCGTTGACCAAGCCGAGTGAGGGAGACGCCGGGTCAGAGAGATGAAGTAAACGCGCAAAGGGCAGCAGGCACAGGCCGGCTGCCCTTTGTGTTCTTCTATGGTGTGGAAATCGATGGATTTGTCGCGGGATCGCGCTTTCGGTATCATGGGGTGGGCATGATTCGAGGGAGGGCTTCCGTTGAACAGCATTCGAGTGACGATTTGGAATGAATTTCGGCATGAACAACGTGATGAAGCGGTCCGAAGCATTTATCCGGATGGCATTCACGCGGCACTTGCGAAACCGCTCTCGAGCGCAGGCATGCAGGTTCGCTCCGCAACGCTGGATCAATCGGAACAGGGACTGCCAGCGGCTTTGTTAGACGAGACCGACGTGCTCGTCTGGTGGGGCCATGTGGCGCACGACGAAGTGGAGGATCAGACGGTCGAGCGCGTCGTCCGCCGCGTTCATGCCGGCATGGGGCTTGTGGTGCTTCATTCCGGGCATTTCTCGAAAGTGTTCAAGCGCCTGATGGGCACCTCGTGTGATTTGCGGTGGCGGGAAGAGGACGAAAAAGAGCGGCTGTTTGTGGTCGATCCCACGCATCCTATCGCGGAGGGGCTCCCGCCGTACTTTGAGCTTCCGAAGGAGGAGACGTACGGGGAGCATTTCGACATTCCCACGCCGGACGAGATCGTATTCTTGTCCTGGTTTTCCGGCGGGGACGTGTTTCGCTCGGGCGTCACATTTCGCCGGGGGCGCGGGAAAATCTTTTATTTTCGGCCAGGCCATGAGACGTACCCCACCTACCACGATGCCAACATCCAGCGAGTGTTGGTCAACGCCTGCCGATGGGCGGCGCCTGCGCTCGGGCCGGTGCCGACGTACGGTCACGCGCCGAGTCCTGAAAACGCTCGCTAAGGAGATGACAGATACAGGTGGCTTTCGTGGCGCTTGCGATTTTCGTGGCTACGCTCGTCCTCGTCGTGTGGCGCCCGTGGGGGTTGCCGGTGGGCTGGAGCGCGCTTTTCGGCGCCCTCCTGGCCCTCGCCGCGGGGGTGGTGCGTCTTCATGACGTCTGGACCGTGTGGAACATCGTCTGGGACGCGACGCTCACCTTCGTAGGGATTCTCATCGTGTCCAGCGTGCTCGACGCCTCGGGGTTTTTCGAGTGGGCTGCGCTCACCATCGCCCATCGAGCGCGCGGCAGGGGCCGGCTCGCGTTTGCGCTCATCCTGTCGCTCGGCTGCGTGGTGTCTGCATTCTTCTCGAACGATGGGGCTGCGCTCATTCTCACGCCCATCGTGCTCGAAAAAATCAAGCGCCTGCAATTTTCCACATCGCAGATGATCCCCTTCCTCCTCGCAGGCGGCTTCATTGCCGATTCCACGTCCATCCCGCTCGTCGTCAGCAACCTCGTCAACATCATCTCGGCGGATTACTATCATCTCGGCTTCATCCGTTACGCCGTTCGCATGGTCGTACCTGACCTGATTTCGTTTGCCGTGAGCCTCGGCGTGACCTACCTCTACTTCCGCCGCTCGATCCCGGCTTCCTACGACGTCAGCGCCTTGCCAAGCCCTGAGAGCGCGATTCGCGATCGGGCGATGTTTCGCTTTTCCTGGATCATGCTCGTCATCATGACCGCTGGTTACGTGGGCAGTGAGATCGCGCACATCCCCGTGTCGGCCGTGGAAGGCGCCATTGCGATCGCGTTTCTCATCGCCGGATGGCGCACGCAGACGGCCGATCCACGGCGCGTCGTGCGCGAGGCGCCGTGGTCGATCGTCGTGTTTTCCATGGGGATGTACCTCGTGGTGTACGGGCTCGAACGCGCGCACCTCACCCATTGGCTCACGAGCCTTCTCGTCGCCACATCGCACCGTCAGCTGTTTTGGGGCGTGATCGCCATGGGAGTGCTCGCGGCGTGCCTGTCCTGCGTCATGAACAACCTTCCGAGCGTCATGATAGGCCTGCTCGCCATCCAACACACCGGGTTGCCCGTGTCGGACCAGGTGGCGCTCGCGCTCGCCAACGTCGTCGGTTGCGATCTCGGCCCAAAGATGACGCCCATCGGGTCGCTCGCCACCCTGCTCTGGCTCCACGTGCTGGAATCGCGCGGCGTGCGAATCACTGTGTCCGCGTTCACCAAGGCAGGTCTTGCGTTCACGTGGCCCACGCTCCTGTCGGTCCTCGCGAGCATGTACGGATGGCTGTGGCTGGTGCGGCACTTATCGTGAGCTCGGTGCGGCGCCGTCAATCTGGACGAGCGCCCGACGGCTCAGGTCGTCCAGCTCGCGCAGGTCGTCTTCGCCAAGCGCGAGTTCCACGGCACGCACGTTTTCCTCAAGGTGTTTGATGTTCTGCGTCCCCACGATGGCGCTCGTGATTCCCGGCTGGTGGAGGATCCATGCGATCGCGACTTCGGCCGGCGTGACATCGTAGCGATTCGCCAGCCGTCGGAGGCCCTCGACAAGCGGCGTGGCGGCTTCCAGGTGCTCCGGCTTAAACAAGCGGCGCCCTTGGCGGAAGTCGTTCGGCACGATCACCGTACCGTCCCGATGGTGCGCTCCGGTCAAGATGCCTTTCGCGACGGACGAGTACGTCAGGACGCCGATCCCGCGTTCGCGGCAATAGGGGAGCACCTCGCTCTCAATGCTGCGCTCCAGGAGGCTGTATTCCGGTTGGATGCAGTCCACCCGTGTCACGGCTTCCGCCTCCTCAAGGAGCTGCCGGGAGAAGTTTGACACCGCCACGCTCCGAATGACGCGCTGGTCCCGCAGTTCGGCCAGCGTGGCCATCGTCTCGGTCAGGGGAATCTCCGCGTTAGGCCAGTGCACGTAGTAGATGTCGATATAATCGGTGCGCAGCCGCCTCAGGCTCTGTTCGACCGATCGCAGGATGTCGTCTCGGCGAAGGTGGTTGGGTGACACCTTGGTCGCGATCACGCACTCGCTGCGCACGCCTTCGAGCGCCATGCCAACGATTTCCTCGGAATGCCCCTGTCCGTAACCTTCGGCCGTGTCAAACGACTGAATTCCAAGTTCAAAGGCCCGCTGCAGGGCACGGATGTTGATCTCGTCATCTTGCTTCTCCCACTGACCGCCCCCCAGCTCCCAGCAGCCAAAGGTGATTTCGGAAACGCGTATGCCGTTGGACAAGTTGCGGTATCTCACTGTGTTTTTCCCTCCTGAAGATCGGCAAGATCGGCTTTCAACAAACGTTTTCAACAAAAACGGTTTGAATCCTTCACGTTGTATGGGATAACGTTCGATCTTCGACGCCCCGAGGACAGCCACCCGCGGCTCTCGGTTCTAGCATTTTTCAAGGTTGATGGCTTAGACTGAAGGCGACAGTGATCGAAGGAACGATCATGCGAGGTTCGGGGGAGCTGAACGACGATGAGGGCAAACAAACGCACATCTCGGCGAGGGCGCTCCGGGCGCTGGATGGCGGCCCTCGTGCTGGCGGGCGGCCTGGGCGCCCTCGCGGCGCACGTCCATGCGGTCGGCAAGGTCGCAAGCGCTGCACGTCCGGTATTCATGACGGCGGAAGCCGCCGTGCCGGCCGGTACCCAGACGTCGGCCAACTGGGGAGGGTACATCGATCTGCCAGCCGGATCGCAGTTGTACACAAGCGTGACGGGCAGCTGGACGGTCCCGACCATCACCGGGCGCAATGGCGCCATGGCCGCGCAGTGGATCGGTCTGGGAGGCGTCGAAACGCAGGATCTTCTGCAGATCGGCACGCTGGAGCAGGTGGTCAATGGGCAAACCCAGGTTCAGGTGTTTTGGGAGAAACTACCTGCCGCCGCGAACACGGTGATGACCGTGCCGGTCGGCTCCAAGATTTCCGCATCGATCCAGCAAAGCAGTGCGTCGACGTGGACGTTGAGCCTTCAGGCGATCACGCCGTCCGGCCAAACGCTATCCAAGACCGTCTCCGTGAACGTCTCCAGCACGTACGCGGCGAATATCGGCACGTCGGCCGAGTGGATCAGCGAAGATCCTTCGACGGTCCGCGGCGGCCTGTATCCGCTCGCGAATTCGGGCGTTGTGCAATTTTCCAATGCGACGGTGAACGGTCAGCCGCTGGATGCCACGGGCAACCAAGTGCAGCCGGTGGCGATGCAGGACGAGTACGGAAATTGGGTCATTGTCCCCTCGGCCGTCGGTTCCGACGGGGAATCGTTCTCCACCACCACGTACACGGCCGCGCCATCGTGGCCGGGATCGAGCGCAGGTTGGACGTCGTCGACGGGGTCATCCGGAGGATCGTCGGGCGCATGGCCGGGGATATCTGGATTCCCCTTTCCGTCAGGACAGGGTTCCGGGCAAGGCGCGAGCAGTGGATGGTCGAACCACACGTGGAGCTATACCCTTCCCATTCCGGGCGGGGGCTCCGGGTGGACCGAAGTGGTGGGTTGGCCCGGAACGCGGCACTGGACGTTCAACATCCCGTTGGGCGGCGGATCGACGGTGGAAGTTCAGTTTTCTTGGGGTTGGTAACCGAAACGGGCGGCCACGTGGCCGCCCGTTTTCCTGTCACATGCGCTCGGTCGTCATGATGTTTTCTCCCGCATGTCGAAAAACACTGCGATGGTGGCTGCAATGAAGAACACGATACCGGGAGGGATGTACGACCACTTCGCAAAGATGAATCCCCCAATACCGCACGCGTACAGGAGCACCCCCGAAGTTTTCGGGTGGCGGCGCGCAAAAAAGGAGATGACGATGCCTAACGCGGAGATGACGATGGCGGCGTACGCGTCCAGATTCGCGGTTGGCGTGTAACCCTGCTGAGACACCACGTCCAGCAACGTCTCCAGGACGCCGATCATGCCGGCCACAATGCCGAGCAACATGGTGATCATCGGCCTATTCTCCTCACTGCGTACCCGATGTGGGCAAGTCGGCTGTGCGATAGCTAAATGATGACATAAAAAAAGCCCATGTCGCAACATGGGCTCGGAGCGTCGTTATTAATATTTCACGACATTCGCTGCTTGCGGCCCCTTCGGACCTTCAACGATGTCGAACGTCACGCGTTGCCCTTCGTCCAGCGTCTTAAAGCCATGGCCCTGAATGGCGCTGTAGTGAACGAACACGTCGTCACCGTTCTCCACCTGAATGAAACCGTAACCCTTTTCCGAATTGAACCACTTGACCGTACCTTCGTACATCCGAAATTCCTCCATGGTGCTTACCAGAAGCACTTGCTTTAGATTCCGAACTCCGGTGCGTTGACGCTGAACGAAAAAGCCAGACGCCCGACCCGTTGAGGCCGAACGACCGGCTTCAAAGATCCAGACTTCCATCGTATGGAGTTCGGTGTTGATGTCATTATACACCCTCGTTGAGGGATGTCAAGCTTTTCGGAACGGCAAATTCGCGCGGGCTTCATCCCATCGGCCATCTGTTTCGCGCGCGACATGGCGCAAGATGCAGAACCGCAGATGGATGGCTGCTCTGTCAATCACTGCGCGGATGAGGCGAGGGGCTTTGACGTCAGACTAATCGACAAGCTCGTAAGGAGGGATCGCATATGAAGGTGGACGTCAACTGCACGGTATCCAACTGCCTGTTCTGGCACGAGGGCAACGAATGCGCCGCGCCGTCCATCATGGTGTCGGCTGGCCGGCGTGGAACTCATTCGTTCCGCGAAGAGTTCGGCCGTGATTTTGCCGTCGAGGACCGCGTTGAACAGGCGCGTTCGTCCGCTGAGACCTGCTGCGAGACGTTCAAACCGAAGCAACGTTGATCGCCGTGAGGCGACAGGCAGGGGAATCGTCCTGTATAATTGAGGTGTAGAGTCTGGATGAACCTCCCTCGCACTCGCGGGGGAGGGTGGAGGATGACGGGTTGACGCGCCTGTATGAGCTTTGCGAACGTCTGGTCGTGGAGATGCGTGTGTGGCAGTTGGTCTATGCATTCGTCTTTGCGGCGTTTGCGACGTTCGCCAATTTGTTTGACGGCGGCCGCGTGCTGTGGATCGCAGAGGTCTACCTGGGGCTCAGTGCGCTGAGCTTGATCATTTTGCTCCCTGGTCTGCGGCGCGCTTTGTTTCGCACCTGGGATCCGCTTCGGTCCCGCCTTCTCTTGCGGCGTCCTCTCGCGCGCGTCGCCACACGCTTGTATCTGTACATCATGACGCCGATGGCTTTTCTGGGCTGCTTGGAGCTGACGGCAGACGCAGCGAGCACGGCGCTTCAGTTTAACCAAAGTAACGTGGCGTCCCATGTCAGCTGGGTGGATTATGCAGTGAGCGTCGTCGCCGGGCTTGAAGAGATGTGGCGCTGGAGCTGCGTGATCGCAGTCATCGCTTTGTGCCGCGCTGTGCTTAGGCGATATTGGGACGCGATGGCTGTCCGTGTCGCGGTGATGGCGGTCGCTGTGGCGGTCAGCGCGCTCGCGTTTGGAAGTGGTCACATCTTGGAATTTAGCCACGAGCGGCTGCAAGCATGGTATATGTTTAGCTGCTTGGGCCTTATTCTGGCAGCCATGGCCATTCTCACGGGGCGCATCCTGCTGGTGATGACTGTGCATGTGCTGTACGACGCCTGGGTCACGTGGCTCTCCACACAGCCCTCCACCGTTGCGAATCTCCTCACGCTTGCTGCGCTGGCTGTGTTTCTCTTGTGGCTCGGCGTAGCCCTCCTGCGGCGTCAATTCGGGTTCCGCGCGCCTCGGCCGGTCGGCGTGCCGGTGAAGTTGACGGAGGCGAACACGCGCCATCTTCTCGCGTTCGAGCGTGAACGCGATCAACTCTCGCGCGTGTTTCATCGCCGCGTGTATTGTTCCATTCGGCACATTGGATCCACCACGATTCAAGGTGCGGTTGGCGACGACGCGGTCGACATCCTGGTCCTGTTGCGGCGCCCTGTGTTGCATCAGGATGAATGGAATGAACTGGAACGCTGTGGCTATCGGTTTTGCGGCAACGCAGGTGTCAAAGGAAGACTCGTTTGGATTCGAGAACCCGAAGACACGTGGCCTGCGGTTCATGTACATATCGCAAAATCGGGAAATCGGTATAGCCGCGCCGCGCTTGCGCGGACGCAGTTCCTCCAGGTCGAGACGGAAGCCCTGCGCGACTGGGAGGCGCAGAAGGAAACATGGGTCCATGCCTTCCACCGACGGACGGTAGGAATGTATATCGAAGGCAAGCGCACATTCTACGCGAGTTGGGGACGTCATTGGATCACGCGTCGCTGGAGGTGAGGTGAATGGCCAAGCGTTACTACTATGTGTATCGCGATGACGATGACAACGCAGACCTCGAAGGATTTGACATCCCCATCAACGAGGGCGATGCGAGGCGGATTTCGCGCCTCGTGAACATGTACGAGGAAAACATCCTGTCCATGCTGGATGAGGAGTATCAGCGAAAGACGAAGTGGTCCGATAAACTGGCGGATCGCATGGCTTCGTTCGGCGGAAGCTGGACGTTCATCATCATTTTTGCGGCGATGCTCGTGTCCTGGATGGTTTGGAATGCGATCCCGTCCACGCGGCGATTTCACTTCGATCCGCCGCCGTTCATTCTCTTGAACTTGTGTCTGTCGTTTCTCGCCGCGTTCCAAGCACCGATCATCATGATGAGCCAAAACCGGCAAGCTGCGCGGGACAAGCACGAGGCCATCATCGATTTCGCCATCAACTACAAAGCCGAGCAGGAAATTGACGACATGCAAAGCCACCTGCACCGCATCGAGGGAAAACTCCTTCAGCTCGAGCATCCCATAGAGAATACAAAACGAGAAAACACTTAGGCCCAAAGGGCGGGATGGGCATGGGGGTTTCTGAGGAGCGCCAGGGATTTGATGCGGCGGTGTGGGATTTGCTCATGGCCTTGGAACCTTTGCTCGAGCGCCGCCGCTCTGCAGAAGCGACCATGCAGGACCTTCAGATGGTTTGGGAGCGGCTGTCTCCCCTATCGAATTCTGTGCGTGAGACGAACCAGGCGGTCTCGAGTGCGTCCCGTGTGTTGCGGAAGATGGCCGTCACGATAAGTGTGGAGATCAGCCGTCATCAAATTGACGAGGAGTCTCTGCGTGCCGTCGCCCGGGAACTTTGGGCTTGGTCGGATCGCCTGGCGGAGGCGGCGCGCTCCATGAGCCTCATGCTGTCGAAAATGCAACAAGCCGTGCTTCAATTGGAGGACGAGCTTCGTGTGCTGCGAGAGCAGAGCGAATACGAGCTCCAGGCCGCTGAAGAGCTGTCGATTTGCGCGGAACGCGTACAGACACTTCTGAGTCGACGAGAAGGTTCGAACTGGGTTCTGCGGCGTGAGAGCACCTCCGTGTCTCAACCTGGCGGGCAAGGTTGACGGGACATCGCGCTGGGTGGATTCGAGGTGCGCGTTTCGGGTGACGTCGTTCAGCATCATGGAAAGCCGCGGGACAAGCCGTGGTGGAGGAAAGGTCTTGCGCATTTCGCGCAATCGCCGGATAATGGAGATGCTTGTGGGCGAGTCGGGATGGCGGAACAGGCAGACGCAGCAGACTTAAAATCTGCTGGGGGTATCCCCGTGCGGGTTCGAGTCCCGCTCCCGGCATTCCTGACGTGGCGCGGGATTCCGCGCCTTTTTGGATCTGCGGATGCTTCGCAACGGCACGTGTCGCGTGGCCTCTTCTTTCAAACTTCTTTCACCTGGGTACGTCATCATGGTTTCCTGGCCGTTGTTGGTTGACGGCCCATCGTCCTCACGAACGTCTGGTTCCTCCCTCAGAACTCACCGTGTTGTGCCTCATCTTGCGCCTCGCGTCGGCTTCGGTTCCTCCGCGCGCGGGAAAGGCGCTCCTGCACAATCTGAATGGCAATGGCGTCGTCCAAGTATCCGGCAGGAAATAAATAGTCAGGGATGGCGTCGGTGGCGAGCAGAAAGTACAAGATTCCACTGGCGAGAATTCGGCGTTCGGACGCGGGCGTCGCAGGGTGGGTCAAGCGTTCGTACATGTCGTCGAGATCGCGCAAAAAACCTCCGACGCCCTGAATTTGGCCTCGTTTGGCGTGGTATTTTTCCGCAATGAGCTGTCGTCCTTCGTCCGTCTCCGCGTACGCCTCGTATTTGTCCAACTCTTTCTCGATGTCCAGGCGCAAATCCTCAAGATGCTCGAGTCCAAGGTAACGTAGCAGTGCGTCGAGCTCCGTTTCGTGGGACGCCATATCGCCGCGAGGAGGGCGACGAGAAGTTCCGGGCCCTTGCATCCACGGCACGCCCGCGGCCTCTGCCAGGGTCTGAGGAGGTACGCCCAGGGCGTCGGCCATCCGGCGCAGATAGTCGAGATTCACTCGTTGTTTTCCGGAAATCATCTTGGAGATGGTGCTCACGCTGATTCCTGTGGCCATCGCCAATTGGCGCATGGACATGGATTTCTGTTGAAGGAGCGTTTTCACCGTTTCTTCGAGCGGTCCCATCCGTCTTCACCTTCATCCACAACGGCATGGTGGGAGCGTTTCGAGTGTTTCCGCATTCGCAACAAATCGCATCACGCAGTGTTTCCCCTGTGCATAGGATACGTCGGCAGGCATCGCTATGGACCACGACGAGCATTGAGCAGCAGGGGGTAACCGACGTGGAGATGAGCTCGGCAACTTCGCGAACCGAGTCGCGATCGAATGCGACATCGAAGCTTCAACAGGTCACAGCGGCTTCGTCAAAAAGCAAAGGGATGCGCAGGTATCTCTTCATGTTCTGGGCGCTTTTAGGCCCGGGATTTCTCGCGGCCTTGGCCGACAACGATGCCGGTGGCGTGATTTCCTACACGGCGACGGGAGCCCAATTCGGCATTGGCCTGTTTGTGCCGCTCGTGCTTTGTCTCGCGGTGTTGACGTTCACCGTTCAGGAGATGAGCATGCGCCTCAGCGCCGTCACCCAAGAGGGTTTCTCCCGACTGGCTCACCGGCGATACGGACGGTTTTGGGGCATTTACCATGTGGCCACGTTGGCGTTCGAAAACCTGTTGACGTTGGTCACCGAGTTTATCGGCATGTCGGCCGGCCTTGGCATGCTCGGCATTCCCATGTGGTTGTCCGATCTGCTTTGCCTGGGATTCGTGATCTCGTTTGTGGTCTTTACCGGCTATTTCACGAAAGAACGGATTGCACTCCTCATTGGTGCGCTGAACGTCGTGTTCTTTATCGTGGCAGGTATGACCCACCCGAGCTTCGCGGCCCTCACCCGAGCTTTCACAACCTGGCCGGTACCTCCGTCCATGCATGCAGACGTCATATGGTACGTCATCGCCACCGTGGGGAATGCCATTGCACCCTGGATGATTTTCTTCCAAGGGAGCGGCGCCATCGACAAAGGCGTCAGCGCGCGCGAACTCAAGTTGGGCCGGATCGACACGGCATTCGGATGCTTGATGCAAGTCATTGTGGCTGCCGCCATCATCGTGTGCGGGGCGGCGCTTTACGGCCATGTCCAAGATGTGAGCAACCTCGGACCCAGCGACCTGATTCGCGGGTTTAACCATACCGTGGGTCACCTGGGTGCGGCGTTGTTTGGCATCGGGCTCTTTGACGCTGGGTTTTTGGCGGCGATCACGGTCTCACTGTCGTCCTCCTGGAGCATCGCGGAGCTCCTGGGCTGGTCCAAGAGTCTCAATGACAGCGTACGGGAAGCTCCAAAATTCTATGCCATTTATGCTGGGAGCCTGGTGGTTGCGGCCATCGTCATTCTGATTCCGCACCTGCCGCTGAACTTCATCTCCATCGTCACCCAGGTCATCGGGGGTGTGCTCATGACCCCACTCCTCGTGTTCCTGGTTCTCATGACGAGCGACAAGAAGCTGATGGGCAGCTATAGAACACCGCTGTGGGGCTGCTTGTGGGGTTGGGCGATGGTGGTTCTGCTGATTGCCCTGACCGTGGCGACCTTGGTGCAGACCGTACTGGGCCTTTAAAAAGCGCACCGTCTGAAGGGCACGGTCTAGACCGAGGGCAAGTGATGGCCGCGGGCGATACGAGAAGCCATGCAACGCGAGTGAACATGATTTGTCGAGAACGCTTTCTTGTCTACGAATCATCTTGACAGCCTCACGGATGAGTGTTACAAAGACATAGGAATTGAGTTCGGGTACACAGGCACACGCCTGTATCCCGTTTCGAGTCAGTCGCATATCTTACGTCGGAACGACGGTTCCTCGTTAGGCGAGGCTACTATACGAACACAAGCCACTGCCCGGAAACGTGGAGACACGCCAATGGGTAGAACAGGTATGGCCGGCTTAAGGCTTTACCTAACGTGGCTGGGGTTGCCCTACGTCGTATAGTGCCAAAGCTCAACCAGGGGGATGCTTGTTGGGTTGCGTACCCATGCCCCCTGGCGATGCCAGGGGGCTTTTCCGTGGTATGCGCGAGTTCCTCTTGGAGGGGGTGATGGGCATGGACAGTCCGGCCAGTAGTCGCTCGATATACGAACGGCTCTGTCATGGGTTCCTGCACATGAAGCTGCGGCAAAACTTTATTCGGGCGAGGGTGTTCTGTGCCCATCGCCCATCCAGGGGTGATCGAGATGGCTCGCCATGCAAACGTCTATGCCAAGGATCTGCATGAACTGGAGCGCGAACTCCGCGCAAAAGATATGGCCCGCGTTGCCCGCCTGTACAACAAGCGCGGGCTTTGGGCCAGGCTCCGCCTGCTCCTCGTGCTCATCGGACCGGGCGTCTTGACGATGATCGCGGACAACGACGCCGGCGGCGTCATCACGTATGCGCAGACCGGCGCCACCTACGGCATTGGGTTTTTTATTCCGTCGCTCATCATTGCAGGCTTCATCGCGTACGTCGTGCAGGAGATGACGGTTCGGCTGGGCGCCGTGACGCGCAGAGGCCATGCGGAGATGATTTGGGGCAGGTACGGTGCGTTTTGGGGTTGGTTCTCGCTGATCGATCTCGTCGTGGCGAATGTGCTCACGTTGGTGACGGAGTTCATCGGCATCAAAATCGGCATGGGCGTGTTCGGCGTTCCCGGATGGTTGAGTGAGTCCATCGCGCTGGCCATCGACGTGTTTGCACTGCTCGTGCTGCGTTATTACACCTGGGAGCGCATCGCCCTATGGATCGCGGCGGGGAACCTGGTCTTCATTCCGCTCATGTTCATGGCGAAGCCGCATTGGTCGGCGGTCGCGGATGCGTTCGCCAACTGGAATGTGCCCGGTGGGTTCACGGCTTCGTTCTTGTTCATCGTGTTGGCGAACTTCGGGACGACCATCGCGCCGTGGATGCTCTTCTTCCAGCAGTCCTCTGTGGTGGATAAGGGCCTGACGGAGCGCGACATTCGCCATGGCCAGCTGGACACCGCGCTCGGAACGCTGGCCATGATTGTGGTGGCCTGTGCCATCATCGTGCTGACGGGCACGGTGATGCATGGGACGCACGGCATGAACCTGGACATCACCAACATCCTGAACTTGCTCGGGGCGAAGATCGGACCGCTCGGCGAGCGCCTGTTCGCGCTCGGACTCGTGGAAGCCGGGCTCATTGCGGCCATCGCGCTGACGGCGAGCACGTCGTGGGCGATGGGTGAAGCCTTCCACTGGCCGAAGAGCATCAACATGCCCGCACGCTTGGCCTGGAAGTTCTATGTTCCGGGAATTGCGAGCGCCGTGATCGCGGCAGGCATTGTCTTGATTCCGCATGCGCCGCTTGGCTTCCTGAACATGATTGTGCAAGTGATCGCGTCGATTTTCATGCCGGCGGCCCTGATGTTCCTCATGCTGTTGTTGAACGACCGCGAGGTCATGGGCGATCACGTCAACCGCACGTGGCAGAACGTCTCTGGCTTCGCCATCATTGGGCTGTTGGTCGTGCTGAACGGCCTGTATGGGTTGACCGTCATTTTCCCGAACCTGTTCGGATGAGGAGGGTGTGGCCATGAAGAGGAAGAATGCCGTTGTTGTCGATTTGACGTCGGGTGCCCCGATTGCGCCTTCCGAGCCGTTGCCGCGCGCCAAGGTCAGGGGCTGGGTCAAGGCGGTGTTCTGGGGCCTGCGCATCTACATCGCCATCATGTTGGTCTTGGTGGTCATTGGCCTCGCCAAGGGGAGCTTCTGATGATGTCACGCAGCCCTCGCCGATAAGGGAGTGGAGGTTGCATGCAACCGCACAGTGAATAGGCCTGTTTCCCACGCACAGTGACGGGGAAGCAGGCCTTTTGCGCTTCACAGATGCGTATGGGGAACGCGTTCATCCCGGCCCTGGTTGCGGTGCGCTGCGCCGCGCAATACGGCGGAGCGCGTCGCGAGCAGAGCACCGACCGCGGCAGCACCTAAAATCCACTTCATGACTTGCACCTCCTCGGATGGGCCAAGTCCTCGCACATTTTCCCTGGCGACACGATGTTTCCTTGAGGAAAATCTTTTGTTCCAGGTTATGCGGCGGCTCCATCGCCGGTGACGGATGAGGTGCTGCTATCGCGCGCCGCGCACCATCGCGGGCGCAAGGGGGTGGATTTCGAGGGTTCTTCAAGCTCCGGATGGTAACGTAGGAACTGCGGAACCCCCCTGAAACCCCCTGAATGGTCCTTGAGCCACCGCTCGGCGGTGGCTCTCTTTTTTCCAGTCCATGGTTGCGGCGGACTTCCGCCGGAATGCGCGCTTGTCCTATACGGACTCGTCACGTCACAAAATTTCAATGGACTTTCAAGCGAAAATGCGTATGCTACATATTGAACCCTTCCATTCCCCCTGGGTTTCATTGTGGCCGCCGTGGCATACGGCGGTTTTTTCTTTTGCCCGCCATTACGCCTGCGTGCGGTCTGGCAGCAGCCAGTAGATGAGAAGCCCCGCCACCGTCGCGATCGCAATGCCATTCTGCGGTGCCCCGATGCCTAGGATGAAAATCACGGCGACCACGATCAGGTTCTTGGTGTTCGTCAAATCGACCTTGGCCTCGATCATGTGCCGGATGCCCATCGCCGCGATCATCCCGTACAACAGAATGCCGACGCCTCCCACCACGGCTGCCGGCACAGACTCAATCACGGTGCTCACCTTTCCGACCAGGCCGAGAAGGATGGCGATCACGGCTGCACCTTGAATGATGCGGCTTGAGTAGTTGCGCGTCATCGCCAGGACGCCCAGGTTCTCGGCGTACGTCGTCTCCGCCGGCCCCCCGAGCAGTGCGGACAAGAGCGTCGCGAGGCCGTTGCCGAAGAGGATGGACCCAAATCCGGGGTCGCGCGTCACATCGCGCTCGATGATCTCGTTCAGCACGAACATGTGACCGAGATCCTCCACCATCGTCACCAGCGCAATCGGCGCCATGCTGGCGATCGCCGCGAGGCTCCAGACCGGCGCGTGAAGGGTGGGCAGCTCAATCCAGCTGGACGAGGCGGCTTGTCCCACGTGCACCAAGCCACGGGCGAGTGCGTACAGGTAGCCGATGACAATGCCGGCGAGGATGGGGATGATGCGCAGGGCGCGCGGACCCGCGATGGCGCAGGCGACGGCAGCCGCCAGCGTGACGATGGCGACGTCCCAGTGCGTCGAGGCGTCAACCGTCACGGCGGTGGTGGCCAGGGACAGGCCGATGATCGAGACCACGGGGCCGACAACCACGGACGGAATGGCGCGTCGGACGCGATCGAACCCGACCAGGCGGACGAGGAGAGCGAAGGCGAAATAGACGATGGAGACGCTCAGGAGTCCAGCCACGGCTTGACCGGGCGCGTGATGCTTGCTGACAAAGAGCGCGAGCGGTGCGATAAAGGCGAATGACGATCCCAAATAGGCGGGCACTTTGCCACGCGTGACCAGGTGGAAGACCAGCGTGCCGAGCCCGCTTGCCACGAGTGTCGCGCCGGGATTCAAGCCGGTGAGGAGCGGCACCAAGACGGTGGCTCCAAACATGGCGAACACGTGCTGCAGGGACAGCGGCAGTTTGCGCAGAGCGTCGGTCAATCGGATAACCTCCAGTGCGATCACGGCTTCAATTCGCATGCATCGGACATTCCGTGGAAAGTATAACCACGATCGCGCGAAAACTCAAAGGAGTGGTGGGGCATGCGTTGGCGCGTTTTGGGGTTGATGCTGCTCGCGGCCGCTCTTTGCACGGGGTGTGACACGGTCAGCGAGCACGGAGGCAACTTCATCGGCGAGAGCAGCAACCAGTCCGTGAACGGGACGACCCCCGGCGCGGGGGCGAACCGGACCGATCTCGGCAACCGCGCCCTTGGCCGACCGAGCGGTGACACGGCGAACGCGTTCGGCGGCAGCGAACACGAACCGACGAGCCAGGCCGAATCGGCGAACGACTGAAGCCCCGCCCAAGGCCGGAAAGTCGCTGGGCGGGGCGGGTGGGTCACTGCGGGTTTGTCATGATGAGCGTGGCGGACTTCAGCAGCACGCGATTGGGCAACCGCAGAGCGTCCACCACGAGTTCCGCGACGTCCTCCGGCTGCATCTGATGATCCTCGTCGCCGAGCTTCAGTCCTACGTTGCGCGCGAGGTCGGTGTTCACCGTGCTCGGCAACAGCGCCATCACGCGAATGTTGTGCTTTCTGACCTCGTACATCAGCGACTCCGTAAACCCGAGCAGGCCAAACTTCGAAGCTGAATAGGCGGACGTGGTGGCGGATCCCTTCTCGCCCGCCGTCGAGCTGATGTTCACGATGTGGCCCCGGTTGCGTTCCACCATGTGGGGCAGGACCGCGCGCGTCGCGTAGTACGTGCCGAGCAAATTCACGCGCACGATGCGCTCCCATTCCTCCACAGGCATGTCCAGCACCGTGCCGAAACTGGCGGTCCCTGCGTTGTTGACGAGCACGTCGATCGCGCCGAGATTTTGGGTCAGCTGTGCAATGGCTGCCTCAATGGAGGCTCGGTCCGCGATGTCCGCGGCCCGGGTGAACACCGAGACCCCATGCTCGCGGCGAATGGCCTCCGCGACCTGGTGGAGGTCGCTCTCCGTTCGCGCGATGAGCCCCAGATTCACGCCTTCCTTTGCCAGGTGTTCAGCAATCGCTTTGCCAATGCCTTTCCCGGCGCCAGTGACGATGGCGTTCCATCCCTTGAGCGACTGTGTCATGTCTGACTCCCTCCTCTGTGATTCTCTGCCGCACCTCATTATAGAAGACACGTAAGCGCCTTTCAAAAACCAGCCGCTCATGCAGCCACGCGCACGACGCTCTGCCTTCTTCTCGACCACGTGATCTTTGTCCACGCCGACACCCTTTTCGCGCATGTGACATACACGAGAACATGCTGAGGAGGGAAGCACGATGAACCTATGGAACACCTTGGTTCAATTGGCGCAGACGAAGCGGCTGAGTACGCTCATTGTCGGGCTTTTGGCGTCGGCCAAGCTCATCACGGATGCCCTAGGCCTTCCGTTCATCACCGATCCGCAGATCAACGCCATCGCCAACGCCGTCGCGTCCATCATCACCGTCATTGCCATTTTTCTGCCGCACACCAAGGCGCCGGCCGCGATCGCGTCTCAAGCGCCTGCCGGCGATTTGTCCCATTCCAGCGCAGGCACGCCGGGGGCCGGCACGCCCAACGGGAGCGGCTCATCCGCGCCATCCGTTGCCTCGTCTGTGGACGGCACGGCGAACACCTTGGGCGCACTCCAGTCCCAGGGTCAGTCTCCGCAGCAGGCGTCGGATGGATACGCCAGGCCGCCCGGCGCGTGACATGCAGGCGTGTCGGCGCGTCTGGTACAATCGATGGGCATGGATCGAGGCCAGGAGGAATGGGAAATGCCAGAGCGCGTCGTCACGCCGTTGGAAGTCCGCTGGGGAGAGTGCGATCCCGCCGGGATCGTGTACCATCCGTCGTACATTGACTGGTTTTCTATCGCCCGGATGCACTTTCTGAAGGAGAACGGCATTCAGTACATGTCTGACTTTCACGATCGCGGCGTCACGGTCGTGGTGACCGACGTCGCCTGTCACTACCGCAGGGCGCTGCGCGCGGAAGACCTCGCGCATGTGTGCGCAGCGCTTGTGGAGATGAGCCGGACTCGGCTCGCCTTCCGCTACGACGTCACGGACGCGGCGGGCGAGCTCTGCGCGCGCGGAGAGACGCGTCACGCCTTCGTGGATCGGAATACGCTGCGGCCGGTCAACCTGGAGAAATTTGCTCCGGCGTTGTGGGCGAGGTTAAAGCAGCTTCCCATCGTGGGTGACGGCGAAAACCGCTGACCCTCTCAGGGGCATGGCGGGCGCGGGGGCCACACCAAGGCTCCGCGCCCGCTTTACGCGTTTGGAGGCCATCGTGTCAGCGCTTTTGAGGCGAGCGAAGAGCGATCATTTCCTCGTGAAGTTCGTCGTACATCCTGGCTTCCGAGAGGGCGATGTAGCGCCCCGCTTCATACATCGCGGCGAGATCGCGCGAAGAGGTGTAGGTCACGAGGATCTGCTTGCAGAGCTGGTAGTGGCGCGGCTCGTGCTCGTCTGCATGGACCTTCCAAAACAAGGTCTGAATGGGGCCGCTTCGCTGGTAGCGCGGATGACGGAATCCTTCGCCGATCCGCGCCATGACCTGCCCTGCAAAGAGCTCGGACCCGAGACCGACGGCAGCCATGGCCTGGAGGGGCGTGGCCTCGCGAAAGAACTGAATGAACGTGTCAATGGCGGTTTGCACCGCTTTCGACATGGGGACATTGGGGATCCCGTGTTCGTCCAGTTGGGCGTCAGGCACGACCGTGCGAAGAAACGTCAGATACAGCTTCTCATGCGCTCGGCCCGGCTGGCCGCGACCCGCCTCGTCCCAAAGGTTGTCTGCCAAAGGCACCCACCACGAGTCGATGGGCGGCATGGCGGCAATGGCGGCGCCCAACACTCGGGGAAAGTTGCGGCTGTAGTAGCCGTACTGCAGCGCGAAGTGGCGAATCTGTGCGTCTTCGTATCCGCCGCTCGTCAGCGTCTGGAGAAAACGTCCCTCGAAAAAGTGTTGCTGGACAAGGTCCATCATCGCTCGTTCAACGTCGGCGTAAGAAGCAAAATTCAGGTGCGGTGGCGTCACAAAGCATCCTCCTTCTCAGAGTCTGAAGTCCGCCGATGGCGCACGTCGCCAGGTTCGCCTTCAGCCTGGCCGCACGCGCACTCACCGGTGCGCTTGGACTGCGTCGATAGCATACGAGAATCCGTTGAGGGAAATCAATGCCGTGAATACCGCGAGCGCGGAAAGTTTCCGTAGGGTTTGCCTTTGGGAACATTCTGCGAGACGAAGGAGAAGAGACCGCCCTGAACGAACAAACAGGCGGGCCGCGTGTCGGCGCAGCCAAGGCGTGAGGTCTCGTGTTGAGGATTTGACGAGTTCTCGGAACCGCGACACACATCATCCTTTGGCCGGAATCGGAGCGTATAAAGTTTGAGTAGGGTTTGCTTCTGGGAGGATTCTCCGAGGCAAAAGAGAAGAGACCTCACTGAGACAAGAAAAAGCCCGCGTTGCA
>NZ_FTOO01000016.1 GCF_900156755.1 Alicyclobacillus vulcanalis | reverse complement strand
AACGCCTTGGGTGTGGCGTCCAAGAGATTGCGCATGAAGTGGGTCTGGCACCGTTGCCACGTGCAGCCCTGAAATTCGGTCTGAAGTGCCTTGACAAGTCCGCTGTGACTGTCGGACACGACGATGTCGACGCCGCTCAAACCGCGTTGCTTCAGCCAGGCGAAAAACTCCCGCCAACTCGATTCGGATTCGCTGTTCCCAAGCATCAGCCCAAGAATCTCACGATATCCCTCGTCATTCACGCCGACGGCAATCAAAGCCGCGCGCGAACGAATGCGTCCATCTTCCCGACTCCGGAGGACCAGGGCATCGACGAGCAGAAACGGATAGCGGTGCTCGGCGAGGCTTCGGTGGTTCCACGCCTGGACGATTGGGTCAAGGCGCTTGCATAGGTCCGAAACCGTCGATTTCGAAAAGGACGTGCCACACAACTGCTCCGTGACCTTGGCCACATCACGTGTAGACACGCCGTTCACCACCATCTCCATCAAGGCGAGGAGGAAGGCTTGCTCGCTACGCTGGTATCGAGCGAAAAGCTCCGTTGAAAACTCGCCATTCCGAACCCTCGGCACACGTAACACAAGTCGCCCCACCCGTGTGGTGAGCGTGCGCGTGACGGTCCCATTGCGGTAACCTCTTCGCGCCTCTGTTCGCTCGTAGGGTGCAGCCTTCAACTGCTCTTGGACCTGCGCTTGGAGAATTTGATTGACGACGCTTTCGACGAGCTTGGCGACGCCTCCGTCTCGTTGAAAGAGCCCTTCCAAAATCGCGTCGTCCACGGTAATCTGGTATTGAGCCATTGGGGAACCCTCCTTCAGATGTGTGATTTTGTTCAACTCACATTCTACCGAAGAGGGCCCGAATGGCTCTTCATGTTTTCGGCAGGAACACTTTTTACACATGATATCGGACACAACTCTGTGACCGCAATGACAATAGCAGCCGAAACCGTGGCTTTCACAAATGTCATCAGCATTTCTCGTTTCCTCTCACGGCATTGAATAAGAGCGTCAGTCCTGCCTCAATCCTCTCACACTGCTCGGACTGTAGCGATTCCAAAACGCAGGCCAGACGCTCTATATCAAGTCCCGTATGTTGGCGAACCGCCTCATAGCCAGCGTCGGTCATATGAACCTCAACTACCCTTTCGTCGTCGATACGACGAACTTTGCATACGAGTCCCTTGTGTTGTAAACGCCGCAGAATCTCCGACGCGGTGTTTTGAGCACATTGAAGATGAGCTGCTACTTGCTGAACCGTTACGGGCCCTGTCATGTGAACATATTGGAGCGCTCGTACGGCTTGGTGCGACAGTTCAATATTGAACGAGGGATGACAGTGAAAATATATGGATGAGAATAACCGTGATATCCTCTCGGCAAGCGCTTCTGATGGCGTCATGAGATCATGTCACTCCATTACGGATTAATATATCGTTTATAACGATATATTAATGTTGCCAAAACCACCTGTCAAACCAAAATACACACAATCGCACACCCTGGCATAGTAAACGTCCATGTTGATGTCCGACGATACGGATGATGAACGTCCAGACTTTGACACTTGGTAGTCATATAAAGTCCCACGAACCCATCCCTGGCGCGGATTCGTGGGACTTTATATGACTACCAAGTGTCGAACTCGGGCCGGTGTTAGACGCGTTTTTGACCTGGCTACAAGAACAAATTACACGGGGTACTGCCCAAGAGTACGCTTGGGCAGGCGGTCGCGTATTGTCTGAAACAGTGGGACAAATTGGCCACCTTTCTGGAAGATGGGCACCTGGAGATAGACAACAACCGAAGCGAGCGAGCTATCAAGCCGTTTGTGATAGGTCGAAAGAACTGGCTGTTCGCGAACACGCCGCGCGGCGCGCGGGCAAGCGCCATTGCCTATAGCATCGTGGAGACGGCGAAGGAAAACGGCCTGAATCCTTTTGCCTACTTGGAGTACCTGTTAGAGAAGTTGCCGTACATGGACACAGATGACAAAGCTGCCATGACCGCGTTGTTGCCATGGTCAGAAACGCTACCCGCCCATATCAGGCGCCGGAAATAAGACATGCTGACGAGCCCCGCTGAAGTTGTGGCGGGGCTTTCTGCTCCACATTGTCGACGACAGAGCGGATGTCTCGCAAGGTGTGTTCGGTTTGACGCTTACAAAAAAGTTACCCACTGGTTCCATGAACCTGCGTTAGGCCTGGATTCGTGGAATTTTATGTGACAGTCAACTGTCGAGTTTGGGCACACGCCGTACGGTTGCCCTCTTTCCCATAATTACAACAAATACAGCTATCATTGTTGCGACGATGGTAGCGACTGTAATTTTCTCTCGAAGCAAAACAGCAGAAAACAGAATAGTGAGGAACGGTTGCAAATACTGAATCTGACTGACTCGAGCGACTCCTCCCATACTTAGACCTGTGTACCAGGCTACAAAGGCCAGAAATTGACTCCCTATACCAAGGTACATAAGGCTAAGCCACGGAATGGCCGGTATCCTTAGAAAGGATGACGATATAGAAATAGATACAGGAATTATGAGAAACGGTGCAGTGATGACTAATGCCCATGCTATTACTTGCCACCCGCCCAATGTGGTAGCCAACCGCCCGCCCTCGGCATAGGAGAATGCAAGTATGATATCAGCTAAAACTAGTGCCAAGTCTGCAGGTTGCAGTCGTCCGAGCCCGGAGACAACGGCGTACCCCAATACAGTAGCCGCCCCAACTACACCTGCCACCCAGAAACCAATGGAGGGGCGTTCCCCATTTCTTAAAGTCGCTGCGCCAGCCGTTGCCAAGGGGAGAAGTGCCAAGATAACTGCTCCGTGCGAAGCAGGTAGCCTATCCATAGCCCAGGCCGATAAATATGGAAACGCGATAATAGCCCCTAACCCAACGAGAGCGAGGCTAACGAGCTGGTTTCGAGACGGACGAGTTTCATTCCTCACCAATAATACAGTTAACGCGATTACGGCCGCAATGAGTGCACGTCCAAAACCGATGATGATCGGACCAAAAAATGGGACAGCCTCCCGCGATGCAGGCAATGTAAGGCTGAATCCTAATACTCCAAGAAAACCATACACAAAGCCCTGAGTCTCAGCGTTCTTTCGCAAATTGAGTTCCCCTTTCAACACTTCTCACCTCTTGCGCTCTCAAGCATACTTATGGGACCCGCTCAAAACCGTTTTTAATAACAGGTCTACCCGATCAGTATGTTCCCATGGAAGATCGACGTCACTTCTCCCGAAATGACCATATGCAGCCGTTTGCTTGTAGATTGGGCGGTTCAAATTCAACATCTTGATAAAACCTTGAGGTCGCAAATCAAAGCATTTTTTCACCACTTCACGAAGACTGTCATCAGGAATCTTGCCTGTTCCAAAGGTGTCCACATCAACCGAAACGGGTTCGGCCATACCAATGACGTAGCCAATCTGTACTTCGCATCTTTTTGCCAGTCCTGCGGCAACTATATTCTTGGCGATATAACGAGCGGCATAGGCGGCAGAGCGATCTACTTTCGTAGCGTCCTTGCCGGAAAAGGCTCCCCCACCATGGCGAGCAGCCCCGCCATAGGTATCAACGACGATTTTTCTCCCTTTGAGGCCCTTATCAGCCAGGGGTCCACCGAGAACAAAACGACCAGTTGGATTAACCAAGTAACGAGTTGTATCATCCACTACTAGATTCTTGGGTAGTACCGGAGAAACTACATAACGCCAAATATCTTCCCGTAACTGATCGATGGATACGTGATCCATGTGTTGCGTCGATATAACCACTGTGTCAATACGAACCGGATGACCATCGTAGTATTCTATGGTTACTTGTGTCTTGCCGTCTGGTCCGATATACGGTACTTCCTCATTCGCCCGCGCTTGATGTAATCTGTGAGCCAACTTATGAGCAAGGGAGATAGGTAACGGCATAAGTTCTGGGGTCTCGTCACATGCAAATCCATAGACTATTCCTTGATCGCCTGCGCCCAAATCCAAATGTTCGTCTTTCCGTCCGTTCTTTCGTTCAAAAGCAAAGTCTACGCCTCTGGCAATGTCCATCGACTGTTTATTCACTGAAATCAAGATCGAAACAGAATCAGGATCAAAAAAGAATGTACGAGTGTATCCAATTTCTCGAACGGTATCCCGAACAATCCTCGTAATGTCTACATAGACATCAGTCGTAATTTCACCTGTTATCAAAATGAGATCGGCGGTTACAGCGACCTCACATGACACGCGGGCATGCGGATCAAGGGCCAAATACGCATCTAAGATAGCGTCTGCAATAACGTCACACATTTTATCCGGGTGTCCAGCTGTTACTGACTCGGCTGTGATAAGTCTCTTCACCCCGTTCAT
This sequence comes from Alicyclobacillus vulcanalis, assembly GCF_900156755.1. Lineage (GTDB taxonomy): Bacteria > Bacillota > Bacilli > Alicyclobacillales > Alicyclobacillaceae > Alicyclobacillus > Alicyclobacillus vulcanalis. The sequence continues at coordinate 49,804 of NZ_FTOO01000016.1, read as the reverse complement.
TCAGTTCCCTCCATTCTAGATAATACTTACGACATAGAGGTTACATGCATGACTTCTTCAAAAATGTCAGCAAACATCTTCCGTTCGACCGGGGACCCAACAGTTACGCGAATAAAGCGATCAAATGGGGGTGAATCAAAACGACGTACAAAGACACTTCTCTTCAGCAATTCATTCATCGTTCTGCGTGCAGTCGCAGCATCGCCCATGTCGAAGCAGACAAAATTCGTGTGAGATTCGATTGTTTTGAGCCCCAACTTTGCTCCTAAACGTTTGTAGTCACGGCGCCCCTGTTCTACTTCTCGAACCACAGACTGTACGAATTCCCGATCATTGAGTGATGCTAAGGCCCCCGCTTGAGCGATGGAATTCACACCGTAGTGCAGTCTTACTTTGTGGAATGCATCAATAATCTCCGAGTTACAAATTGCATATCCTATTCGAGTTCCTGCTAAACCATGGGCTTTGGAAAAAGTTCGCATCGTTATCAGGCGCGGGTCTTCCGTTTGAACTTTTGCATCCTCTGGTGCAAAGTCAATATATGCTTCGTCCAAAATCACGACACAATGGTTTGGTACATCATCTAAGAATCGCTTGATATCAGAACCCCGATAGTAGGTACCTGATGGATTATCTGGATTGGCCAAGTATATGATTTTTGCCTCTCGTTTCCGGGCGGCATAAGCAATTGCTGTCAAGTCGTGATGTAATTCATCTGTATATGGAACCCGATGAACTTGTCCTCCATAACCTTTTACATGATATGCGAATGTTGGATATGTGCCCGCTGAAGCAACGGCTACATCACCCGGATTCAAAAAAACTCGTACAACCAACCCTAAAAGATCATCTATACCACTCCCCACTAATATGTTCTGCATCGGCACTCCCTGAAGTTTAGATAGTGTTTGTCGTAACTCGTACGATTCTGGATCCCCGTACCACGAAGCACTTCTCAATGCCTCCTCCATTGCGCTAAGAGCTTTAGGTGATATACCAAATGAACTCTCATTAGCGCCTAGTCGCAGTTGGAATTTCTTACCCGTCTGTCTTTCGATAGTAAAAGGTGAAATAAAGGGAGATAGGTTTGTTAAACTCCGAACAATTGATGTAAATTGAGGTCTTCTTATCAACCACATTCACCGACCAATGTTGAGAGTCCAAATCGTTCTGCGAGATATTCATTGTATCGACGCATTGCTCTCATTCTGAGAATTCCACCAATTGCAAATTCAATGGCCGATTCAGGCTGAGCACTGACTATAGGCGCGATAACATTGGCCAACCAACTCGATCCATGACCTTCGTCTACTTCGATGTGATCATAGAAATACTCAAACTTGGATCTTGCATCAGGAAAAAGACGTTCAAGTCCTTTGACAACAGCACGATCGCGATCTGGATCGAAGAGTTCCGGCATAGCTAAGCTACCAAGAGCTTTGAAGAAATGTCGGCGACGGAAGCCCAATAAGAAATATAGATTGTACCCGGCATATGGTCTCCAATCTTCCCAAATTGGTTCTGCGGGTAAATATAACCCCATTGCATCTAGTGCTTTGGAGAATTTCCATGTGTGTGCGTTTTCCATCACACCATTACCACATTCGTCCCACAAGTGATGGCTGATTTCAAATTTCACAGACTCACAGAAATGTTTTTGAGTTAATGAAAGAGCATCAAAGAAACGGTAATTTAAATAACCATCCGATAACACAAACAGTTTGAATTGATCGATAGTCGCGCTGTTCGCGAGGAAATCCTCTACGCTCTTGTCAACCGTCGATTTTTCTTTAGATAACTCTGTTAAATATTCGCAAATCCCTTCTGGAGTAGCTATACTTGAAATATCTAGTAATTCTGTAATGGTGGACAACTCGTGGGTCAACCAAGTATCTTCCAATCTGTTTCTAATACCTAATAACCACGTACTATATTCATGGTCGGTGACTGCTGACATGGGATGAGCAAAACTCACCTCATAAATTGTGTAAAGAGTCTTGTGAATCTCTAATAATGCATCCGACTTTTCTTCATCAAGAGCTTTCCGAAGGATGGAATTAATAGTTGCGTCGATTTCCTGCAGTATCCTACTGCAACCAACTGGATCCCTATAGTAGTGTCCAAGCAAATATGCAACGCGTTCATCCAATGTCCCCGCTTCCTCGGAACGAGCGGGAATCTCGATCGAAAATTCTGTATGCAGCATCCTATTCTTGTCCATCGCATGCCCTCCTATTCAATTAGAGATATATGCGCTCACATTTCAATCCAGCCAATAATTGATATGGTGTCGTTCGCGCACGTCGGGCGAGTTCCTTTACAGAAATACGCACGCCGCTTTCCTTACCAATTAGCGTTACCCAATCATATAGTTGCACGTCAGGTACATCTGTCACATCAATCTGCATGGCATCCATCCCAATATCCCCAAACACAGGGACAACCTTCCCGTGTACAATGGCATTTAAATCTTTAGATATGAATGGGTATCCACTACCAAAACCAATGGAGAGTGTAGCAAGGCACTGACCGGGTCTCGCTTGGTGATGCTGACCGTATCCAACTCCTTCCTCCTTATCAAAACGCAACAAGTGTATGATTCTGGTTCGCAGACGGATTGCAGGCCGGAGGGAACCAATGGCAACTAACGCTTCCTCTTCAATCAACTCATCTTGAAAAGCGTCCTCACCATATAATAGAATTCCTGGTCGAACCCAATCGGTTGGAAACTTCTTGGCCCACCTTACCAGACCATGACTAGCAAATAGACTCGTCTGAATGCGCCTTCCTAGGATACTTTCAGCGCATTCAACTGCGTCTTTAAATTTTTTAATTTGTTCCCAACTGATTTTCGAATCTCCGTTTGAATTCGTGAGATGGGCATATATTCCATCTGCAATTAAATGGCTACAGTTCTTTACACTGGTAACGAACTGCGCGAATTCCCCAAGATCCTTGTACCCTGAACGATTGAACCCAACGTTGTAAACCAACCAGATACGGACTTCTCGTCTGCGTTCTAAGGCTGCATCCTGATATGCCTTCAAAAGTTGGTCCTGAGCTATCCCAGGAATAAGATTATAATCTATAGCAATAGATGCATTATCAGGTATATCGCCATCGATAATCAGAATTGGCTCTGAAATGCCGTGGGTGCGGAGAACAATACCCTCAGCCGCGTTATCAACAGCAAATGCTTTCACTCCACATGCCCTTAAGGTTTGGGCAATCGTAACAGCACCCAAGCCATATGCGTCTCGTTTGAGGACAGCCATAATTTTGGCGCCTCCTGACAATTCCCGAATAACATCGGCATTATGTCGAATAGCCCCTAGATCCACCTCAAGATGTGCGCGGGCTGCCCTCGCTTCCGTAATTGTTCTTGACGCATTACTATTTGGAATTATCCTAATGTTACTCACCTCTGTTACACCGCCTTTTATCCTACGTTATCGTGCATCCAAATAGTCCACTATCTCTCCACGCCAATTCGAATAACGAATTACGGGATTACCGTGATTGTCGTAGGTCCGATATGGTGGCTTTTCATCCTCTGCCAATAAAGGCATCGTATGCTTTCCTGTATAATGTGGCAACACAAATTCCGGCACAGCAAGATTTGAGATACGACGCTTGAGACCACGAATTATATCGACCCCAGTTTGAACGCGCGTCCGAAACTCCAATGCTCCAGGGGAATGCGGCATAAAGTGATACAGATACTGAGGAATGATTCCTACCGAATATAGTTTCATCCCCAGTTCATGCATCGTCTCAATATTGTCGTTAATGCCACGTAAGAGGGGTATATTCGCGAACATGATTGGTACTACTCCTTGGATTTTCTTGGCGGCCTGTCGAAATTCCGGCGTAATCTCGTTAGGATGCGCTACATGAACACCGATGGCATTTACCTCGTATTTCTGTAGGCATTCAGTTAGTTCGTCTGTAATTCGGAATGGATTAAATGTCAGTGCCCGAGTATGAATTCGAATAGCGACCCAACGGCCCACTGCGCGAAGATCACCAAGAAATTCGCCTAATTGGGTATCGTCATGCATGAGGGGTTCGCCGCCACTCAGGATCACTTCTTCGACCTCTCGATGTTGCCTCACGTATTCAACCGTGGCGTCCCAATATTGTTTTTGAAACATGAGCTTATTTGATTTCTTCTCTATCGTACGCAAGGCTTCGTAGCAAAACTGGCAATAGGCATAACACACATTGGAGAGACGCACAATAATTCGGTTATCGTATTTATGTTGTGCAATCGGAGTGACCATTTCATGATTTAATTCCCAATTTTCTGTATGTCCGTCGTATGAATAACTCTCCCTACCTTCTGATTCCCAATATGGCACTATCATGCGCCACATTGGGTCTGCGGGATCAGGAGATTGGCCATCACCATTCCGACGAATCAAACTCAGGTAGTATGGTGTAATTTGAAACCTACGACTTTTTAGATTTTTCCGGATCGCTTCCACTTGGTGTAGCGGTATATTCGGGAAAATGGTCAATAGATCCTCAACCGACCGAATTGCATGTCTTTGTTGCCATTTCCAATCACTCCACGACTTATCGCGCAAGCCTTTGTCAAACAATACCTCCGTATTAATCACAGTCGTCACTCCCCTACCTTGTGGTTTTAAGCAGTGCTCCGTTAACAATGCAACGTTGTGGTTGGTCGAGTAAGAATCTAAGTGCAGCTTGAGCCGCCTTACGCCTTAATTCAGGCATTACTGCATCAGAGTAGAATGCAACATGTGGAGTAAGTAAAACCTTGTCGCTCTCGCGCAGTTCAAATGGAATCTCAGGTTCGTCGCTCAGCACATCCAGAGCAACGAAACTGAGGGCATCTGACTCTAGAGCTTCTATCAGTGCCGTATGATCGATAAGATTACCGCGTGCAGTATTGATTAAAATTGCGTTTTTCATGAGCTTAAATTCATGCCTGCCTATCATATGTTTCGTCTCGTCTGATAGAGGGACATGGAGACTTATAATTTGTGAATTAATTAGTAGTTCTTCCAGGTTCTCAAAGCGACGAACACAGAGCGCTTTATCCATTCCGTCAGATATGTACGGATCATAAAAACCCACGTTCATACCAAATGCTTGAGCTCGCCTCGCTACTGCAGTGCCAATACGCCCCATCCCCACAATTCCCAAATTGGTGTCTCGAAGTCGCGGAACCCTACCGATTGTACGCCAGTCCCACCCACCGTTTCGTACATGCTCGTCTAATGCTTTGATTCTTCGAACCGATGCCAACAACAATGCAAATGTATGGTCTGCCACTTCCTCTGTTCCATAATCCGGCACATTACACACAGCGATTCCCCGATTGGCGGCATACACGATATCAATGTTGTCAAATCCGACTGCAGCCCTCACAATGCCTTTACACTTTTGTAGGCGCGTGATAATTTCAGCAGGTAGAGGAACTGTATGCCAAGAGATTACTACGTCCGCATTTTCAATTTGACCGACTAATTCATGGTGACTGTTTACCCTTAATAGGGAAACTCTCGCATATGGTCCTAGAATCTCGGTTTCCAAATCCGGAGTTTCGACATAATGTCCTCTCCATGCATCAATGATCACCACTTGGTATGAGTTTTCCATCATATACACCTCCTTGAACTGCATCGTTGTTTTGACTGTCTCTATCGTTTGTTTAAAGGTTCATAGTTTACATAATGCAATCAAAAGTGTGACAGTTGCATGCCCTAGTTGTGTAGTGACAGGCGGGCCATAAGTAAGGGCGAACTTTGATTCAGCTTGGCCATCGATTCAAGACTGAGGTAGCTCCGAGACGCGAGCCACTCCTCGTGCTGCTTCTCCAAGATTGCTCCCGCAATGCCGACGTACCGAATCACGATTTAAACCCAGCACCCAGTGTTCCCAGGAATCTGTTACGTCGATAACCATCGCTAGAGCATTACTCGAATGGTGTCAAGCGCAAAGGTTGCGCTCTCTCTAACCGGCGACAGGTCGCAGCGTTTCATCCCTGTACCGCTCCCTGTTCAACCGGCGGCTCCCACGCGGGTTTCGGCACCAACATGATTGCTGCGCACGCTGTTATAATATTGTGACAGCTCCAGAATCGCGAGCTCCGGCGAATATTCACTTACTGGATTGTTAATGGACATCCCTGACGCGCTAACTTAGATACAAGGTTGATGAGGAATTTAAAACTGGCGGAATGACGCCATCCGCTGGTTTCAGCGTGGTCAACCCCAACATGGTTGCAACAACTAGGAATCCACTCAGCACGAGCTTCTTCACTTCATCTCACTTCCTCTCAGTGAAGACCAGATATAACGCTACTCTCTAGGAAGCCGCTGAAGTTCGCGTAATACGTGATTGACTAATTGACTTCCACAAGCTCGGAATGCTTCTACAGCTTGCAACCAGTACGTCTCGGCTTGTCCCCACTTCCCGCGTTGCTTGTAGAGTTCACCTCCCAACATCAGGAGTTCAGCTCGAATCGGCGTCGTCACGGGAAGCTTTAAAGCCTCGTGCAAACAAGCTTCTGCATCATCCCAGTTCTGAACGGCTAAGGACCACTTGATCTTCTCTTCAAGCAACCGAGCTTTCCATTCAACGCTCGGCACTTCGCTTAGTAAGATGGCGTAATCACGAAGGAACGCATCGGCATCACGTTGAATTCGCTTGAGAACCAATCTGTTGTGCCTAACGGCGTACAACAGGTATGCATCCTGCTGAGAATCGGCTAGACCATGAGCCCTGTCTAACAACAGCGACACGTGCTCAGTCATTCCCGAACTCATCTCAGCGGTTGTCCACCCGATGATCGCCCACGCTTCCAACTCCGCATGCCCCATGCGTCGCGCGGACTCAGCAGCTGTGACGTAATGACGAACTGCCTGGTCATGTTCGCCCAAAAGTTCATGGATGCTTGCCAAGTTGATATGAGTCCGAATCCAACGCTCATCTGAGGGGCCGATTAGATGCAGAATAAGCCTGAAAAACGTCTCCGACATCCTTAACTGACCTAACTGCCGTGTGCTCAAAGCCAAACCACGCAATATGTCATAGGCGACGTCGCGGTTGTCGTGCAGTCGTGGATCAACTACAAGGGGAAGAAGCGTTTCGACAGCGCATTGGTAACGCTCCAAGTTCGCCAGCGTGATACCCCGGTGGGCATTAATATGGAAATCCCATGTGGTGAAGTGATACGCCTCACACAAGCTGTGCGCCGACTCCCACATCTCCAGAGCGTCATGCCATCGTTCTTGCCGTTCTGCCTGCTCTGCCTGATGGATGAGGGTCATCATCGCCTTTTGGACCACTTCATTGTTGGATCCGAAGAAAATATCGACGGTGACTTGTAAACGTTCCGCTAGATAGGCAAGCGTCTCATAGGTCGGCGTCCTGCGACCACTTTCATACAAACTAATCAACGCCCTTGAAATGCCGTTCCCCGCCAAATCCGCTTGGGTCAACTTTCGCTCTTCGCGAAGTCGTCGAAGAATCTCCGGAAAGGATGCATCCGACACTCCTCATCCTCTCCATTCTGTTCCGAAACTGAGATGCTGGAGTTCCTGCGGTTACCTTCTTTGTACTCCGTACCAGCCGATTTGGCAAGAAAAACATGCGCTACGCTGAGTAGCACATGTTACGGAGACAAAAGGCTATGTTGCGTGGAGAAGGCAAACCGCATATACTCTCATACAGAACACATGTTCGTATATGAGGTGTCCCATGGACCGCCCTACCGCCTTACTGCGACAACTCCTCATCCTTGAACTCATCCAAGCGCACATCAACCGCGAACTTTCGCGACTCAAGGCACAGATGCGCGCGGACGGCTTGCACATCATCGAGCGCCAGGACGGGGACATGGACGTCCGTGTCGAGTTCCGCATCGGTGACCGCTACGACGAAGCGGTCTTCATGCGTAAGATGCTGGAGGCCGAAGCCGCGAATCGTGCCAAGCGGACGGGGATGATTTCGCGATGACCGAGCTCATCTACGGTCTGGTGGATATGCAGAGCTTCTACGCCTCGTGTGAGGTGGCAAGCCTAGCGGAGTATGCGGCCAGGCGCAAGGAGTTCGATGACTCCACCGACCCACCGCTTGTGGTGTCCGGTGACCCGGCAAGACGGTCGGGCATTATCCTCGCCGCGACGCCAACGGCGAAGCGATACGGCGTGGAGAATGCGATGCGCTTGGGCGAAGCGATACGGCTGTATCCGCGTCTCATTGTCGTGCGGCCGCACATGGCCTTCTACTTGCACGTGTCGGTTCGGATCCAGATGCTCATGCAGCAATGCTTCCCGTTCCAGGAGCAGTTCTCGGTCGACGAGGGCTTCATCGCCTTCCCGTACCCATCAAACCTGTTCCCCGACCCGGTCTCGGCGGCACGTAACCTCCAAGCGCGCATCTGGGACCAGTTTCGCATCCGCGCGCGTATTGGGCTTGCGCCGAACAAGTGGCTCGCGAAGATGGCGAACAAAGCCGCCAAGAAGACGCCTGGTGGCATCGTCTGGTGGCGAGAAGAGGACATTCCAAACGTATTGCATCCCTTGCCCGTCGAGGAGATGTGGGGGCTGAAACGGCGGGCGGAAGTCTTACGGCGCAAGTTCAAGTGCGAAACGATTGGCGACGTCGCGCGCCTGCCCTTCGGGGTGCTCAAGGCCGAGTTTGGAGTGTGGGGCGAGGTCATCCACCGTTGGGCGAACGGGATCGACGTGAGCGACATCAACCCGCATAGTTACCGCGCACCACACAAGGGCTTCTCCCATCGTACGACGTTGCCGCGGGACTTCTATGAGCGCAACGAGGTCGCCGTCGTCATCCTGGAGTTGCTGGACGAGGTGTGCCATCGTCTCCGGCAGGCGCATCAAGCCGGCCGCCGTGTGGGCCTTGGCCTCACCTACGAGGGATTGACGGGCGGCTTCTATCGCGCGAAGACGTTGCCGCGCGCCACCAACGACCCGGCCGAACTGTACCCTGTGCTCCTGGCACTGCTGGACCAACACTGGGACAGATCCGGCGTGCGGGCCGTGTCGGTGAGCGTGGACATGCTGCAATTTCGAGAGACCGTCCAGTTGTCGCTGTTCGAGAACGTGCCCGCACGGGCACGGCTGTATGAGGCGGTGGACGAGATTCGCGCGCGCTATGGCGAGACATCCATCATGCGCGCGGTCAGCCTGACACGCGCGGGACAGCTGCGTGAACGGAGTCTGCGAATCGGGGGTCACTACGCATGAACATCAAAGACGGGAACATTTTCGAGTCCATGCGGCTTGTGCTCCCTGAGCATCGAGCGCTCATGGCGCAAATCCAGCGTGAACGGATGAAACGGAAGCGACCAGTGCTTACCGAGGAGCGCTTGGAGGAGATGCAATACACGCTCAGCGAGGCGATTCGAGATGGGCGCGCCGTGCGGGTGACGGTGTTCACGCCGGAACGGGACGTGGTGCTGGTGGGCAGCGTGTCAGTGCGCGGCCGGGAGTTGCGAGTGCGAACGGTCAACGGCGTGCGTGCCGTGGATGTGCGGGATGTGGTCGGAGTGGAGGTGGTGAACAACGAGTCAAGGTAATTTGGATATTGGCGGTGCATCTTATATGTTTGGGAAGGGCAACGCGCGTGGTTGCCATGGCCGCCAGCGGAGGTGGAGCTGGCGGCCTACAGTCATAGTTTTTGTGCAGAAGTCAGGAAGCAGGCGGATTAGGCTGGGTGGAACCGTACGCAACATTGAAACCGTCGGTGTCAGAGTCGGGATTAGAAGGAACCGACACCACAGTATTGTTTTGGACCATGTAGCCGCCGTCGGATGGAACAAGATTGGGATTTCCGCCGTTTACCGTTCCAGAATCAAAAGTTGTTTCTCCATAGTTCGCAAGTGGCGCGATGTGGCCATTGACTTCGGGAGCCTCCTGTATCCATTCCGCGGAAGAGGCAGGGCCTGAGTACGATTGTGTGGTGGTAAAGGTTTCGTTTCGTGTGACGTCCGTGAGCGTAATGGTCCATGTACCATTGCCGTTGTTGTGGATGTGAGCGTACATGTGGTCGCCTGGAGCAATGGTCATCGACGAAATGACGGTTTCAGGAGCGGGGAGTATTTCCCACCAAGCGTCGTACTGAGCGTGGCCGTTTACATAGTCCTGCTCTGTGCCAGTCTGAATAAGGTCACTGTTGTTGAATCCATCGATACCAATCCAGCTTGAAGAATACGTATTTTTGTTTGACGGACTGACCGCCGGCACAATCCAGTTACCTGTAATATCGTTGTAGGTTGAACCGGTAATTGCATAACCAGACCAGTTAGACGCAGCCCATCCTAAGTTCGATACAGGCGAGGTAGATGTCGCACCCCTAGGCTTTGGTGATGTGGAAGGGGAAAGTGACTGTCTGGGAGCGTGATAAATCACAGCTGAGCTTTGCAGGTTGACTGGTGATTGGATGACAGGAGAAAAAGCACACAATGCGCCGGCCGTACATAAAGCCGTTCCCGCTGTCATTGTACCTATAAATCGCGTTATCAAGGTGCATACCTCCTTTTTCAAAACAATCGATTGTTTTGTTTGTTGACTTCGAGATCGTTGCAGTAATCCCTCTTGGTACGTTTTAAATTTGATTGTCCTTAATGGCCAAATTGTTCTTTCAAGCATGAAATTTATTGAGTGGTTGTGGATAAGGATGTAAAGAATTATCAACGCAACTCATCTTGAACGCGTTTTCTTCGAATGCCTTTATTTACCTTGCTAGCAACCAGGAGAAAGGGGCATTTTACGTCTCAAAGACTCATGTATGTACCGAAAGGAGTTATGAACTTGGCGATTCCAGCCTGGATAGCATACTTAGCTGCAGTGGTAATCCCTGTTCTGGTGCTTGTAATCAATCCAGCGAGTGCATGGGTTAATCGATGGCTATCGTCCGTGTCAATTTATCCGACCTTGGAATCATCTAAAACTCAGTCTGTGTCTTTGAATGGCGCAGAACTGTCTTCTGATGAACGCCTGCAGTTTATTCAAGCCTGGAATCAAGCCATCTATCTTACTGAACGGTCGGAATTTACGGGATCAAATTATAACCCCATAAACATACACATCAAGGAAGGAAGTCGCACATTTTCCCTCACTGCTTTTTTGCTTGGAGATAGCAAGATTCAGTTCATACGTCACTTGCGTAGGCGAAACATCACGTTTCAGGTATCCTCCCAAGCACTCGAGGAGATTTTACGCACACATGTAGAACGCCAGAGCGTAGGTTAAGTGTTATCTAACAGACACCAGTGGCACTGATTCCGACCATCGGGTTCCTCAGTGTATCTCTGGTTCATGAATAATCTCCCTCAGGGAAGGTCATTCCCGACTATAGAACCCCCTGTTATGGTTCTCTTTATATGGTTTGTTCGCAGAATATTTTCTCTCGCCCATTTGAATCTCTGAGCTTAATTCTTGTGCGCAATTCATACACAACCGCCCAGATTGCGTTGGTGCACCACATCTTTCACATGGGTACGTCATGTTCGGATATTGACGTAGCAAAAGCTTGCCCCTACGGATGAGATCGACGATCTCTTCATATGTTGCACGAGTGCCTTGTGAGACTTCGTAGATGTTGGCTAGAGGGTGTTCCCTCAGGTAGTCGCGGATCTCGGTGATTTTGTTTTCCTCTTCATGGATACAACTCGGACATACATCGTGGCCCGTCTTATTGAAGAGTCGCCCACATCGGCGGCAGTTGGCAAGTGCCACTCCTATCCCTCCGGTTTCCGTTCCATCCATCGATTCGCGGGGTAGTGCTGTGCCGCTAGCCCTGCCCAGTGCTAGCGGCCTGTAAAATATGCATTATGGCGATTGAAACTCAAAACGCTCAATGATAGCACGTAAATCTCGCGTTGACTGGAATACCACCGATGCCGCTCGTGCGACTTCCTCCGTAATCGCATACTGTTCTTCGGTTGATGCACTGACTGACTCGGTTTGTTCTCGTACGACGTTCGAGAGCGCATGAGTGCTTTCTAAGATCGCGATCATATGTTTCCCGCTTTGGGATATATCGTGAATCACTGAACGAAGATGCGCTGTATCCTCTGCAACATCCGATATCGCGTGATGGATATTTGTCAGGACACTACCTGTTTCGGTGGCGGCAGTCATACCCTCCTGGATAGACGTCGCTGTTTGACTCATGTTATTGCGTACCTGCTCAAGAATGTTGGGTATTTGAGCAACCTGCGTCTCAATTTGCTTGGTATGTTCCGAGGACAGATTGGCTAACCTACGCACTTCCGTTGCAACGACTGCGAAGCCTTTCCCATGTTCACCGGCTCGAGCGGCCTCAATGGATGCGTTGAGCGCCAAAAGATGCGTGTCCCGCGTGATCTTCTGAATCGTCGAGAGAGCATCCGCCATCACGGACATAATGTGATCGAGAGAGTCAATGGATTGCGAAAGGCTCGTGGCTTGGTCCACAATGGCTTGCAAACGTTCTACCCAACGTGCAGACGAAGCATTTCCTTCTTCCGCTCGCTGCATCGCATCTGTTGCCGTAGACGCTACAGCTTGTATAAAGTCGTTGAGCTCTTGGATTTGTTTCTGAACATGGTGCACCTCGGTCATCGTGTCCTGCATATGCTGCGTTTGTTCTTCAGCGCTGACGCTGGTGGTCTGCATGGAAGCGGCAATGCTTTGCAAGGCGGCAGTACTTTGCTGCGCACTGCTTTCGAGTTCTTGAGCACTATCCATCAACTGACTTGAGGCATTCACCATCTTACGAAGCATATCTTCGAATCCAATCGCCAGCTTATTCAGTTCAAACGCCAATTGTCCATACTCATCGCGTGTCTTGGGATGCATACGTTTGCCGAGACGACCATGACTGATTTCACGCATGAACGCGATCCAGCTCTTATAATGCATTTCGAATCGAACAAACTCTATCAGCGCAAAGACGGTTGCAACCCCAAACAGCCCCACAGATACAGCACGCACATGTGGGTCAACGAGAGCGCATGTAATGCCGGCCAATTGCGCTAAGAAAAAAGGGATAGGCCCTTTGAATCTTCGACTCAAAGTTGGAAATATACGTCCAGAACGAAGTACATAAGGTGATTGTCCGTTAACATAAACCGGTGTAGAGATATCGATAATCCGTTCTCCGGTGTTACGAGGATAATCAAATGCGGTGGTCTCCGTGACGGAAGCACACTTCAACCCAACCTCGTCCGTAAAATAGACACCTTCTCGCAATCGATTCGTATGCACTTCAGCATATCCATCTCGTCGAATAAGAAAAAAATACTCCAGATCGCCTAAGAGTTCATCTAGTTTCGCTCGGATATCGTGCCTGGCTTGGTCCGTCAGTCCCCCATAGTGTGTAATGAGTCGTTCGACCTCTCGGGCGGCCCGTTCAACGGACTGCCATTGCTGATGTAGTTGGCGTCGTGAGAATGGATGTTGAGCCATGTTAAACCCCCATACTCTGTATCTCCATCTGTTGCGCAACATGTGGTGCGCTCTAACTCGTGATGAACTGTTCGATCTGTTTCAGCTGTTCCGATTCGGCCGCAGAAAAGACGCGATTCAAGTTGAGCAGAACCAAAAGGTCATTTCCTACACGAGCTACGCCCCTTAGATACACCGCTTGTAAACCACCTACCACGGCCGGTGGAGGTTCAATGGTCTCTGGTGAAATCTGAACGACGTCTTCCACGCTATCAACAATCATGCCAACGACTCTATCTTCGACTTCTGCGATCACAACACGCATTTCATCGGCGTCCTGCGCTCGATGCGTGAATCCCACGCGTTCTGCGAGGTCGATCACCGGCACGACCGCACCGCGTAAGTGGATCACGCCTTTAATGAAGCTCAACGTGCGCGGGACAGGCGTGATCTCCCCGAGTCGTTCCACCGATTGCACCTGCGACACATGCGCGCCATAGCGTTCTTCACCCACCCGCATGATCACATAGGACTCCACCATGCATCCCTCCTTGATCCATTCGATTTCCCTTATACGGATTGCCCAACGGACCGCACGTCGAGAATGAGGGACACTTTGCCGTCGCCGAGAATGGTCGCTCCTGAAAAACCACGTACGCCCTCCAGGTAACGACCAAGAGGCTTGTTCACAATCTCTAATTCATCCAGAACCTTATCGACGACCATCACGAACTTCTGCTTCCCATTCCGACATACAACCGCAGTCTGCGGAATGGTATTGAGTCAATACAATGGACACATCAAAATCGAGAATATACAAGATTTCCTGCCCGATGCGCTGCCTGAGCCGTACTTGACATGGAGCCTCCGCGGGCATGATGTCACGTTTGACCGCAGCCGAGCCACGCTCGCCCTTGGAAGACCGGCCAGGCTATCATGCCCGCCTCTCCACGTCAAGCACTCACTTGGCCATCTGCACCGACACCTTTCAACTTCGCCTCGAAGTATTGGCGCTCGACCTCATCGGGCGTCCGATACCCAACTGCACCGTGGATCCGTTGTCGGTTGTACCAGATTTCGATGTACTCGAAGATCCGTCGGATCGCCTCAGCCTGCGTCCGAAATCTCTCGAGGTACACGAGTTCTCGCTTGAGCACACTGTGGAACGATTCCATACAAGCATTGTCATAGCAATTTCCTTTTCGACTCATGCTTGCCGTCATCCCATAGGCTTTGAGTCGGTCCTGATACGCTTGCGACGCATACTGGCTCCCACGATCCGAATGGTGCAGGACAACGCCGTCGCGTTGCAGCCTGCGTTTTTGCGCTTGCTCCAGGGCGCGGATGCACAACTCTTTCGACATCCTCGCACCTGCGCTCCAACCCACAATCTTACGGCTGTATAGATCCTCAACGCTGGCAAGATACACCCATCCTTCATCCGTGGGGATGTACGTGATATCTGCCATATAGACCTGCCCTGGCCGTTCTGCCACAAAACGCTGATTGAGGACGTTCTCATGCACGGGATGACGATGCTTCGAATCCGTTGTCGCTTTGTACTTGCGTACGGTACGACTCCGAAGCCCGTGCTCTCGCATGAGACGTGCGACCGTCTTTTGTGCAATCCGTTCCCCGTCCTGACGCAGGAGCGCTGTGATCTTGGGACTCCCGTACAGTCGACGAGATTGCAGGAACAGCTCATGAATGCGACGGATCCGTCGCTTCCTGCGCTTGGCGCGAAGACTTTCGGGCCGTCCGCGCCATGCGTAGTAGCCGCTCCGAGATACACCGAGGACTTTGCACATCTTCTGAACCGGAAATTCGGAGCGGTGCTTGTGGATCCAGGCATACACTACTTCCGGTCGTTGGTGAAGATGCGCATGGCTTTTTTTAGGATCTCATTCTCCTCTCGCAATTGGCGATTTTCCCGCTCCAGATCGCGCATCGCTTTCGCTTCCGGTCTCAGGTTTCCGCTTCCGACGAACGGGGTTTCAGGATCTTCGCGATACTTCGCGATCCACCCGTACAAACTCTTCACAGATATCCCGAGATCGCCTGCGATTTCACTTGCTGGCTTGTGGCCTTCCAAAGCGAGTTGAACAGCATGGAGTTTAAAGTCGTTGTCGTACTTTTGTGTCACGTGGCTCACCTCGAATCGACTTATTCTTACATTCTCGATTCGCCGTGTCCACTGTTTTAACCTAACACCAGAAACATCCATTGTCTCACGCCAAGTCCAAGCCACTCTGCCACGTCGACAATCGGCACAATCCTGTCCCCACTTCGATATACAGGCTCGTTTTGCACATACCGCACGTCTGCTTCTCGGAGTCGCACCACCTCGTCAACATTCGCCGTGGGAATCGCAAATGTCTGCCCTCGCACGGAGACGAGAAGCGCCGGAAGAATCGCGAGTGTAAGTGGCAATTCGATCACAAACGTCGTGCCGCGACCGAGTTCCGTATCGATGCGGATTTTCCCACCGAGCGACTCCACCTTATCGCGTACCGCGTCAAGCCCGACGCCCCGACCGGAAATGTCCGACACTTCTTTCGCTGTACTGAATCCAGATCGAAACAGGAGTTCATACACGGCCTCGTCGGACATGGACGCGCCTTCCTCGGGCGTGATTACACCTTTTGCTATCGCTGACTGAAGAACGCGCGCTCGATCGATGCCCGCGCCGTCATCCGCAACCTCGATGTAGATGTGCCCACCAGACGCATATGCCGACAAACGAACGGTTCCACGGCGCGGCTTTCCCCGCTGTTCACGCACCTCCGGAGACTCGAGACCGTGGTCAACCGCGTTGCGCAGCAAATGGACAATGGCTTCACCCATCTCTTCAAGCACGATACGGTCCATTTCCGTCTCGAGCCCCGTCATGACAAAGTCGAACTCCCGATTCAGCTTCCGCTCCAGGTCTCGCATCATTCGCGGATAACGATGAAACACCGACTCAACCGGAGCCATCCGCAGCTGCATCACCTCATCCTGGAGGTCCTTCGTCAACCGATCCAAGCGTTCGACGGCCTCCCGCAACGCGGGATCGTTCGAGGGAGCCGCGAGAGTATCCAGGCGAGTTTTCGCGATGACCATCTCACTCATGGTGTTGACAAGCGCGTCCATCCGACGCACGGAAACGCGGATCGACCTGTCGGGGCGACTATCGTTATTCCCAGGACGAGCCGCGGATTCTGCGGGAGTTGTCGACATCGATTGGGACTGGGTTTCTTGAGAAGCCAAATTCCCACGTGAATCTTGCCGACTTGAACTTCCACTTGATGCAACCAATCTTTCAGCATCGCAGCGAGCGACGTCCGTGATGTCGAGCACCTTTTCTTGAATCCGTTCGATCTCGTCGCGTTCTAGATAGATGACGACATACGCTTCCGGCGTTTGCACATCTCCTGCCCAGACCGCATCTTCCGTCGGTGCCGCTGCCGCGATGTCCGCGGCATCCTTCAATGTCTGGTACACCATCGCAAGCCGAACGGCGGGCATCATGCAATCAGGGGATAGTTGAATGTGAAGCCGATATGCGACCTTGGCTTGTCGTTCGGCTTCCGTTGCATACCGCGCTCCGTCCTCTTCTAGATCGGTGTTTTGACTTGAGTGCAATGGGCCTCTAGCTTGGAAAGCAGTTTGTAGGGATGCCATCACATCATCGTCTTTGAGATCAGGCTCACTCCCAGACGTCGAAATGGCCTCGAGGTGAACCCGCATTCGGTCAATCGCTTGGAGCAGGATATCCACCTGCTCTGACTGAAAGCTCTCAGGATGATCTCTCCACAGACCGAATACATCCTCTACTCGATGTGTGAGTTCCGCCAGCCGAGAAAATCCCATCGTGGCACTCATGCCTTTCAATGTGTGCGCCGCGCGGAAAAGCTCAGCAACAAGGTTAGCCTCCGGACCTTGGCGTTCAAGCTCCAGGCATCCATCCTCTAGTTTCTCGACATTTTCCGCCGACTCGGCCAAGAATGCGTCCAGGTACTCACGATTCACATGGCTTCCCCCCTTTCTTTGAGGTTGGGCAGCAGTCGATTAACGATAAAAGCTCCAAGTTTGACGACCGTGTCTATCATGAAGATTCATTGCCTCTCTAGCTCTTCATAAAGGGCGTCCAAGAGTCGGACTACTTCTTGCGAAGCTTCCTCCAAGTCACGCATCTTCATACTGACGTCTGAACGAATATCTTGCTGAAGAGCGTGATAGATTTCAGATGCCAGTTGATGCACCCTTTGATGAGGTTGGTCAAGACGTTGGAATAACGGGTTAGCTGCGAAACGCGAATGTCCTTTCGCCGCATCGTACCACTTCCCCAAACGACATTGGTGATGATCTTTCAGTTGCTCCTCCTCCATTGGATGGTAGCCCATCATATAGTTGTACAACCACCACTTCCACAAAAGATGGTCTGTCTTGGCGATCCGAAGGAGCATCCGATCGTGATGGGCATTCGCTACGCGTTCGACCATCGCATTGCGTAGATCGTTCACTTGCACACCGGTTCGATACATGTCTTGCCCTAAAGCATCTATCCTTTGCTTTACATCTGTCACACCGTCCATGATATCGACCACACGTGACGCGATATCTTCCGTAGCTGCAGCTTGTTCTTCGGCACTCGCCGCAATATTCCCCATGTATTCGACGATGTGGTGGATTTCAGAAACGATGCTCTCAATCACTCCCATTGCCTGTTGGGCTGTACCCACTTTATCGACCAACTCCAAGGAGACCGTTTGGGTGACCTGGTTCATCGTTCGAGCTGCGTCTTGGACGTTCTGAATGACATCCATCGTTTCCTGAATCGAGTCTCTCGTTTGATTCGCAAGGGCCCGTACTTCTGAGGCAATGACCTGAAAACCACGGCCGTGTTCGCCTGCTCTTGCGGCTTCAATTCCGGCATTCAACGAAAGGACATGCGTTTGTTCTGCGATTTCTTGAATCAGCTCCAAGACGCTTGAAATGCGTTCAGCTGCCGAAACCACTGCAGTCGATTGATATTGCAACTGGTCGAACGTTTGCCGTAATGCAACAATCCCTTCCAAAGCGGTACGCGCGACTTCACCGCCCGCTTGCGCGTCCCGCATAACCCGGTCCCCGTGTTCCGCGGCCTTCACCGCGTAATCCGCCACTTCGCGAACAGAAGCAGATAGTTGTTCTGTTGCAGCCGAGATATTTTCGGAATCCGAAGCGACTTGTTCAATCGCATTTTTTGTTGGGAGAATGTCCTCGATTCCTAAAACGAGCTCCAATACGTTTGATATATGTTCTATATATCCAGCTTGTAATTCTTCCTCTTCATACGCTTCCATGATGACCTGCATATCAAGGAATACTATTTTCAAACATGCAAGTAAGGTCTCAGCCAGTTCTTTCGGCTTCCCGTGCCATTGATTCACGACTGCCGGAATGAGATATTCAAACAACCGCATGTAGGAACCAATGTACCAGTCCGCGTTTACGTGAATACGACTATGAACACGACCTATTCGTTTTCTCTCTTGCCAAAATACGCTGCCCGCGACATCCGCAAGAAACAGCCTTCTGAAATAATCGACAAAGGTACGTTCCAGACGCTCCCTGTGACTATGTTCTACGATGATCTTGTTCAGGTTGGGGAACTTCTCAATGATGTCGTATTGTCGCTTTGCGATCTGTTCGAGATAAGGCTCCATCAATGAAGAGACATCTCGAACTCGGGCAAGATCCTCTTGTGTGACTTGTAGAAAAGCCAGCTTTTCATTCAATGCTTCTAGGTCTGTATGTACATAGGCATCTTTGTTTTCCGTAGATAAAGCGACATTCGTCTTTTGCCTGAGAAACACCCACGTCATCTCCTCTCGGTCCTCTGTTCAACGAATAGCTTTCCAATTTACTCTGATTCGTCCAATATGAGAATCACATGAATGACCCCGATGTTCTCCAGATGTAGAGGAATCTTCGCTGCCGTGACGAAACCCGTCAGCTTGGTGGGCCCCACGATGACGGTTGGCGGACTAATTTCCACATGAATCCCATTCTCCGCTAGACGCGTCGACATATTGCCCGCCACCATGTTTCCAATCTCGCCAACAAAAGATTCCAACATGGCGTCCGCTAATTCCATCCCATACATCGCGACACCTAAGGCTTGAAACACGGGCGCACGACCTTCGATAATCAGCCGGCCCTGCAGATCGTGCGTGAGGCCAATCAGCACTCCAAGTTCTTCGCTATGGATATATTGATTGACGACCTCCAATTTCTCTCTAACAAAAGGTACAGGAAATACCACTTTTGCAGCTTCAAACGACGTGTTCAATACCTCAGGTAACACAGCTTGTGGCACCTACGAAACCTCCTTGATGTATCAACATAAACCCCACATGACCTACGTTGCGCAGCCTGCCGCCAAGTAGTCTTCGTTTCACTATCGCGTTTTGCCACTCTCTGAGCGCAAGAGATATCAGAGTGTATCTGCGGGCCTTACTGTAAGGCCTTTTCGACAGCGTTTATCACTCGGTCTGCTTGGAAGGGTTTCACAACAAAATCCTTCGCCCCGGCCCGAATTGCGTCCAGTACCATCGCTTGTTGCCCCATTGCTGAACACATGATGATACGAGCCTGCGGATCCATCGCTCGTATTCTCCTGACTGCTTCAATTCCGTCCACATTCGGCATGGTGATATCCATGGTGACCAAATCGGGGTGCAATTCTTGGTATAGCTTCGCTGCTTGTTCGCCGTCAGAGGCTTCTCCAACCACTTCGTGTCCATGTTTCACGAGAATATCCTTAATCATCATCCTCATAAATGCAGCATCATCGACGACCAAAATACGCGCCATAAACTTTTCACCCTATCTAGCAGAATTTATATAAAAAATTACAAAACCAATTCTATATATCCCTGGCTCGTTCGTAATCCTGCTCGTGACGCTATTTTTTGTACAACAGTCTTGTCGACGATCTCGAACAACACAGCCCCTACACTCGGAACTGCCCAATCATCATCTGTAATTCCTGCGCACGTTGACTTAGCGACGCAGCGGTCGACGCGATTTCTTGCATGGATCCGGCCTGTTGTTGTGCAGATGCCACCACACTTTCGGATTCACGCGCCGCTTGCCCCGCCAATTCCACGACAACCGCCATATCATGTGTCATATGCTCGGCTTGCGTGACGATATTTCGTGTGACATCAACCACATCCTTGATACGTAACGTCAGGTCCCCCATCGAGTGGCGAATGCTTGAGAAGGTTCGTTTCGTTTCATCTGCTACTGCCGCCCCCTCTTGAACCTCCGTTGTGACCGCTTCGATGGATTGAGACACGTTGGATACCGATTGCATCACCGTTCGTACAATTTCTTGAACCTCTCGTGCAGCATCAGCTGAAGCATTGGCGAGACTACGGATTTCATCTGCTACAACGGCAAACCCGCGGCCGTGCTCACCCGCTCGAGCGGCTTCAATGGATGCGTTGAGCGCGAGCAAATTGGTCTCGTCTGCGATTCGCATGATAGTCGATGCAATTTGACGTATGTTCTCCGATTCTCTTTCCATACGGCTCATTACGTCTACAGCTTCCGTCGTTCGACTTCGGATCGTCTTCATTTGCGACTCCATGTCTTCCATAACCTTCATGCCCTTTTCAGCTTCTTGCTCTGTTCGCCTTGCCGTGTTGTTCAGCGCATCGGCCAACTCGGAAACCTGACTGATCTCATCTCGTACACTTCTTGCTGCCTCAGAAGTATCGTGAATTTGCCTCGTTTGCTTGTCGGCGCCCGCGGCTACTTGCTCGATAGAATGCGTAATCTCCTCGGACGCCTTCATGAGTTCGTCCGTACTCGCCGACAACTCTTCTGCGCTGGCAGCTACGTGTTCCGATGCATCTGCAATCGCCTTTATCAGTGAACGCAGATTCGCGACCAACTCGTTGAAGACGCGCGCCAAATCCTCCAGTTCATCCCGGGTATGTACCTCGACCGAATCGACACGCAAATTCCCGCGTGCGATCTCATCCGCGACCTGCCTTAGGCGCATGATAGGCCGAGATATGGACACGGAGAGTGTCGTACTCCCTATGAGGCCCATCATGATGGCAACGAAGGCTATGATCATATCCCAAATCAAAGTTTGCGCAAGCAAATGGTTGACGTTTGCAACCGCGGCATTTTTCACGCTTTCTTCATCGCTCGTTAACTGTGCAAGACTTTGAATCAGCGGTTGTAACGTGTTGCTGGTGAACATTGCTTGTGCGTCCGACAGACTCGTTGAGGCCAATCGAAACGCACTCGCGTTCTGGTCAAGGATTTGCTGCCACTGCGAACTAAACAAATTGAGAATGGCTTTATCCGTCACAGCCATCGGATAAGATTCCAATAAGGATAAATCTTGTTTTACCTGAGCTAAATCATTCTGGTAATCTTGAAGGTTGTATTGTGCGTTTTGTCCGTTTGGTGACAGCAGATACAGAGCTCCATCGTTATCGGATGTGACGATATCATAGTCAAACTTGCGGACAAGGTTTAATACTTTCGCAGCTTGTTCTAATTGATTCACCGATTGATGTATTTTAGTGATGAGGATCGCATTGAGAACCCCCATTGCGATAAGAAGGACCGTCACGAGTCCAGTATTCATGAGGAATTTTTGGCGAATGCGCATCGAAGGAAACATGTTCATCATTTTTTGCGTCATCGAATGAAACGTGCGATCGATCAACTCTTTTGCAGAATCCATCATCGACATGATAGCCCCCAACTCATTCGTAAGCCTGACCTCGGTGTTCAACTCGGTGCAAAGCTAAAAATATCTCTATATTCCTTTTACACCTATATTTAGGATAAACTACGATTGGGATTCCTCACTTTGTTCCACAGTCGGTAATATAACGTCACCAATCGGTCGATCTCCTCACTCTTCGCTAGTACCGTCGGATCGGTCCATACAGTGGTTTCCACGAGTTTAAGTAACTCATGTCTTTTTTGTTCGATGGTTTGCAGCAAAGACTGAATCTGCGGTACCGACAAGGGCGCGGACCAATAGTATCCTTGACTCTTGAAGATACCCATAGATCTAATCGTTTCTAAATCCTCATGCGTCTCTATACCCTCCGCAATAATCCGTTCACCTGACCCCATGATTTGAACGAGTCGTGATAAGAACTCTTGCTTAGCTGGCGTTCCTGAAATTCCGCGAATCAATGTCCGGTCTACTTTGACCCAGTCTGGTTCTAATACGGCGACCGAAGAGAAAGTATTTGAACCTATCCCTACATCATCCAATGCAATTCGCACACCTCGTGAGCGAACTGTTTGAATAACCGCAGACAAGTGAGTGACATCATAGGGAATGTACTCTACGATTTCGATAACCAATTGTTCAGGGAAACAGATACCTTTTTCAAATAAAATTTCCAAATATTCTAGAAAAAGCTTATTCGTTAAGCTGCTCGGAGTTACGTTTACAAATAAGGGAGTAGGGGGTGTTTCGGACCACGCTAGGGCGAAAGATTGCATACTGAGGGTCACAACAAGTTGGTCCACTTCTCGGGCCCGATTACACGCGACCGCTGCACGAAACCACACATCCGGCGCAATTGCGCGGCCGTCAATCCGAGGACGGCTCAAGGCCTCGTGGGCACAAACCTCTCCACGAACGTGGTTCACAATCGGTTGATAGACAAACTCGAGAACACGGGTGTGAAGCGCTTGGTCAATCGCTTCAACGAGATATGAGAATTCATTATCTGGAGTTAGAGGATATTTATACCCCCCCCCCCCGGAAAGGGTTTATTTTCTAAGTTACTTTTTTCCATTACTCTTCCCCCGTCTTCCCACATCACAAAAGGAGCAGCTCGCCCCAGCAAGCTGCCCCCATGTTCCCATTCGTGAAAGCGGCAGCCCGGCGATCTTAGGTCCAAGTCCCCGTAGACCCGTAGCTTTGCGTCCCAACGTTTCCGTTGGTTTGCCCTGAAACGCCTCGTATATGGTTCATTGTCCTCGGATTCCATTGCTTGCCCATGTTTTTTATCGACATCATCTCTTACGATTCGACATACCCAAGCAAATGCAAACCTCTATCCAGGTCTAAAGATACATTCGCCATTCTTCTTAGAATTCCTTTCTCTCTTTCAGTAGAACGAGCCTATATCGAACGAGCCTATATACGACGAATCATAAGTATTACCTGTTGCATTTGATAATGAAATCTTGACAACTCCACCCCTTCTCTCTAAGATACCCATTAGGGTATATACCCGTGTGGGTATTCATCGGCCTCTCCTCTGCACAGAGAGGGATGCCACAAAAGCTTATCGGTAAATCTAATCCTGAACCGTGAAGGAAGGGAGTAGCATCTATGGCGATCCGCACGATTTCTGCCGCTGAACTTCATCGCAAAATGGACTCTGGAGAATCACTGTTCATCTTGGATGTTCGCAACCCTGAGGAGTATCAGGATTGGAAAATCGAAGGTAACCAATTGCGATCCATCAACATTCCGTACTTTGATTTCCTGGATGACAATGACGCGCTCTATGCTGACCTTCCGAAAGACACTGAGATCATCACGGTATGCGCAAAAGGCGGGTCTGCTCAAATGGTGGCTGAACTGCTTGAGCAACGTGGTTACGATGTGAGTGTTCTGGAAGGTGGCATGCTCGCTTGGAGTCAGTTTTACGTGCCGGTGACGATTGTCGAGGATGAAAACTTGAAGCTTATCCAGTTCAATCGTCTGGCGAAGGGTTGCCTATCCTATATGGTGATTTCCGACGGAAAAGCCCTTGTCGTTGACCCGAGTCGACATGTAGATGAGTATTTGCGAGTCGCCGAGCAGGAAGGGGCACAGATTGAGCACATCATGGACACTCACCTGCACGCCGACCACATCACAGGCGGGCCCGAACTCGCGCAGAAAACAGGTGCTACGTACTACATCTCGGCCAGTGAAATGCAAGGTTCAGACCGGCCCTATGAACCACTCGAAAAGCACAGCATGATTCAATTTGGCCAAGTGAATGTCAAGGTCTTGGCCATTCCTACGCCGGGTCACACACCCGGAAGCATGTCCTTCTTGGTCAACGATCAGTTCTTGCTGTCAGGAGACACGATTTTTGTGGGCGGACTCGGTCGTCCAGACCTCGGTGGCAAGGCCCGCGAATGGGCACAAGCCTTGTACGATACGGTGTTTCGCACGATAGCTCAGCTTTCTGACGACGTGCTCGTCCTACCCGCGCATTATGCGGATATCCAAGAAATCAACGCGTCCGGCTATGTCGGAGAAACACTCGGAGAGATTCGTCGTAAGAACGAAATCATGCGTACCGAAGATCGCGAAACGTTCACGGAGACAGTCGCGAATTCGGTCGGTGCCACTCCGCCTAACTATGAGGATATTGTGAGCATCAATCGCGGTGTGCTATCGGTATCCCCTGAAAAGGCGACCGAATTGGAAATTGGGCCAAACCGTTGTGCCATTCATCATACTTGACAACATCGACACGCTTAAAAAGGCGCGAGACAAACGACGTCGAGCGCCTTTTGCGTTTGATATTGATGGATTCCACGAAGGGGAACAGATTCGCGAATAACAGCTTGCTTTTCGTGACACTATACTGTAATGTACAGTATAGATTGATAAACAGGGAGTGAGTATCATGGATCAGGTGCAACAGAAGAAGCGAGAACTGATGGAGGCAGCACACAAGCTGAAGGAAGCGGGGCTATTGTTCCGCGGATATCACGCCAATCTGTCAGCGCGCATTTCAGAGGACACCATGATTCTCACCAGCGGCGGTAGCGTCGAACATTTGGATGAAAACGGCTTTGCACTTATTCGCTTGGACGGACAGGTGATCGAGGGTGATATCGCACCCGTTATGGCCGAAATCATTCAGATGCACGCTGGTGTATACCGTGAACGTCCGTCCGTAGGTTGCGTGATTCACACGCATGCGCCACACGCGACCTCGTTTGCGGTGGCTCAGCAACCTATCCCTGTTGTGTATGAGCCACTCGTCCGCTTTGGTGTAACGGAGGATATTCCGGTCGTCCCTTGGGCGCCACGCGGTTCGGATGCCTCAGTCAAAGGCATTGTTCAAATCGTGAAAGAGCGACCAGGTGTATGGGCGGTTCTTTTGGCCAATCATGGCGTGCTTGCATTCTCGCGCACGATCACCGAAACCGTTCAACTTTTAGCGACCCTTGATGAAGCGGCAGAAATCGTTCTGAATGCCCGCATGCTAGGCGGAGAGAAGCGGTTACCTGACCAAGCGTTTACGCAGATTCAAGAACGGATGCGGGAGTTTGCGGAAGTCAAACGGTGAACGTTGAGAAGGCGCCAATCTGGCGCCTTCCACATTGATAAAGAAAGGGAAAATGGTATCCGTGATGCAGAAGCAAAATCGTCACTTGCCAGCCTTCTTGCTGTTGTTGTTGTTGGACGATGAAGCGCACGGAGGAACCCTTTGGTCCAAACTGAAGTCGCTTCTCCCAGACCAATGGAACATCGATAGTGGCGCTGTATATCGCACTTTACGTGATCTTGAGGAACGTGGAGCTGTTTCATCGCAATGGATGACCGAAGAATCCGGTCCCCCAAAACGCGTATACGCTATCACTCAGAAAGGGTTGGAAGAACTGTACGAGTGGCGAAAGGATATTCTGATGCGAAAACAAAGTCTGGATATTTTTCTTAGCCGATTTGATGAGCATGTGCGTTCAGGGAGATTGCATGAAGATGCGTAACCTCAGAACCTTTATACCTGGGTTTCGCCGAGGACCATATCCTTCCCGGCTAGATCGGAAGATGTGGTGGATCTTCACCAGCGTTGTTTTAGGGACATTGATGGTCAATATCGATAGCAGCGTGGTCAATGTCTTGATCCCTACGCTTGAGCGTGCTTTTCACCGTCCACCATCATTGCTTCAATGGACGGTTTCCGCATACCTTCTTGTGGTGACTACACTTCTTCCGCTTCTCGGCGCACTGTCCGATCGTGGTAGCCGGAAGACGTATTACCTTATGGGTGTTGCCCTTTTCACAATCTCCTCCGCGCTGTGTGCCATAGCTACAAATCTTATGGAACTTATCATCTTTCGGATGATACAAGGGTTGGGCGGGGCGCTCATCATGGCGAACGTGATGTCCATCATTACGTTCACTTTCCCGCCAGAAAGGCGCGGGAAACCACTTGGATATGTCAATAGCATCGTGGCATTAGGCACAATTATCGGGCCTGGTCTGGGAAGTGTCCTTCTTTCCGTGTTTGGATGGCGATCTGTTTTCTGGATTAACATCCCTATTGGGATGGTTTCGCTAGCGCTTAGCATTGTCCACCTTCCACCGCTCAGGACTTCAAAGGAGGAACAACCACTCGATCTTGTGGGCGCAATCTGGATTACTGCCGCAGTAGCAGCGATGTTCTTCGAATTCAGTGAGGTAGGAGCTTGGGGATGGATGAGTGCCCCGAGCATTGTGTTTCTCGTCACTGGTGCTTTATTTCTATTCCTCTTTCTGTTTCACGAGTGACACACACCAACTCCGCTCATTCAATTGACATACTTTCGTATTCCGTCATTTGGTCTCTCTGTAGTCTCAAGTTTTCTTTCATACGTGCTCATGATGATGCCCCAATTCCTGCTTCCCCTTTTTCTACGAGATGTGCAAGGTGAATCGGCCACTCGTGTGGGGCTCGTCTTGATGACGCAATCCTTGAGTATGTTCGTATTCTCACCGGTCGCGGGATGGCTAAGTGATCGATATGGCCCGCGCGCTTGGCCTGTGATAGGCATGGTGATGGTGGGCATTTCAGTAGCCGCTTTCTCCTCGTTGTCTGCACATACGCCGCTTGCCTATACAACGATCGATCTGTTTCTCTTCGGCCTTGGACTCAGCTTGTTCACCGCGCCGAATAACGCGCTCGTGTTAGCGGCCGTCCCACCCCAATATAGTGGTGAAGTCGGGAGCCTGCTTGCACTCGTGCGAAATCTTGGCCGCCTTGTGGGCATAGCGGTCTCGTCGGCAGAACTGACCGTCAGTCAAGTGAATGGTAGTGGAATGGTGAATTCCCACACTCTCGTCACGGCCTTTGATCGGGCATTTTTCATAGGAGTTATCCTCGCGACACTCGCGTTTGCAACAAGTATCAGTGTCAGTTTGCATCGTTCGGCGCTAGGAAGTACGTGGAAACAGCGCATCCCTTAATTGAGATCTGAGCACTCTGTGTCATGCCAGCGTTCGAGATCTCTCGCGAACGGAATGTCACCTGTTTTGGCTACCCCTATTTACTTCGCTAAGTATTCGAATATGCTATCGTAAGGTCGGTCAAAGGCAAACTTCGCGAAAGCGGAGGACGCAAAGCTATAGGGGCTCGACACGACGTGTCGTGCCAGCCAGCTGCCTGGCCATAGCCCTCCGACCTGTCTAAATTTCAAGATGTAGGAGGATGCTTGATGGGACGAATTTCAGGGAAAGCTTTCGTTTCCGCATCAGTGGCATTGGTGACCGCTATCTCCGTGACGTCTATCGTGTACGCAGCGACACGGCACGAAGAGTTATCAGCCCGTGCGTTGTCTCACGGCCCGGCTGTGGTGGCTGCAAAAATCAAAGAAGCCGAGGATCACAAAGCTCCCGAACGCCAGGGCGACCAAAAGGACCAAGGCGTTCGAAACGGCCATTCGTCGGACGCCCAAGAATCTGATCAGCAAGACGCACAAGGTCGTTTGACAGAAAGCGTCCGTCGGCTCGTGGCTGAGACCAATCAGAAGATCGAAGCCGCGCACAGTGAATTGGAACGGGCGCTTGGACAAGCCAAAGGAAACCCAACAGCCATCTCGGCAGCCATCAGTGCATATGAGGCGCAGGTCCAGCAGGCCCTGTCTCAGCTGCAAACCGAATGGGGACAATTGAGCACCTCGGCTCAGGCTTCGTCGTCCAACACAGGGAATAGCACATCGAACTCGACAACGGGGAACGCCACTGCAAATTCCACGGGTAACAACGCAACTTCAAGTTCGAACTCGACATCCAATGTTTCGACGACGAGCGCAACAAGCAACGAGGACTAAATCGAACTTCCAACGCGTTTGAGCCAATCAGCCCAAGCGCGTTGGTCTTAGAACATATGTATGACTCTCCTGGTCGAAATCTTCTCGCCGTGATCTCTCCCACAATGCCACACGCGGCCATGAGGGCTTTGCGATACAGTTGCACTTTCTTTAGGTCCATCATATTGTACGGATCGCGGCCGCTTTCTCACTTTCGAGACCTTAAAAGGAGATGAGACTAGACTGTGAAAAAGTCGGTCGGAATTGTATGGGTATCTGATAATCAGTTCAGAGTAACTCTGCCGAAGTCAATCCGTGACGTGCTCGATCTTCCCGCGAAGTCCAGCGTGGAAATTTTCCTTGACGATAATTGCGTTGTCATGCGCAAGTATTCACCCGGATGCGTGTTCTGCGGCCAAGTCGACGGTACAACGTTGTACCGTCATCGCCCGATCTGTGAGACGTGCAGACAGGAGCTCGCCCAGTGGAGCCGCGAACGTACGTCTGTGCCTCGTTGACCAAGCGCATTCTTTCTTAGCCCGTGGCCTCACTTTCTTGCACAGGCACGTATTTGCCGTTCGGCGTCCGCTTCGCCGAGCCTTCGGCCACCAGGCGCTTCAACATCGGCGACGTGCGTGATGAGGCTTGTTGATAATCAAAGCCAAGCGCAAGACCTATCTCCGTCGGCCCGATGGGACGCCGATGTGTGTCGTAAAGCTCCCGCAATTTTGCCGCTACAGCCTCGTACATCAACGTGTTGGCCATGACCTCGCCTCCTGAGTATGATTCCGCTCGTCGTGCTTTCGTATTGCATTGTAGCAAATCAATGGGATGGACGTGTCCACGACCCGGCGCGAATTCTTGCGCCGTTCGGTCGTTGATATCGTGTGGAAGGTTTGTACCTACGCTTGACCCGGAAGACGCGCCCGGACTCACGTCCGTGCCCATCTTCCGGGACGTTGTTTTTCGTACACGAATACACTGTGCCGAATGCAGCGTATAATACAATTAGGTCAATTATATGAATTGGGGTGACATCGATGGTCCGCGAAGTGTCAGCTATGGAGATGCGTAAACAGTTCGGGGATTTGCTCAACGAGGTGCACTATCGGCACAACGCCATTGTAATTACAAAAGCGGGCAAGCCAGTTGGCGCCCTGATTGACATGGAGCTATTCGAGAAAATTCGCATGATGGAGGATGAATTCCGCCGAATGACCGACGAGCTCGTCCACGTCTACGCGGATGTTGACACAGCCGTTGCGGAAAGTGAGATTCAAGAAGCTATCAAGGCGTCGAAGCAATCATGAGGGTGGTTCTGGACACGAACGTCTTGATTTCGGGGCTCCTCCTCCCTCACAGTGTACCGGGTCGCATCGTGCAAGCATGGCGATCTGCCCAGTATGCGCTCGTGATATCTGAATCCATGCTGGACGAACTTGAACGAGTACTCAGTTACCCGAAGATCCAACGACGTCTGCAATGGTCGCCGGGCGAAATCCGCCGCTTCGTGTCGCTATTTCGATACTACTCGGATGTAGTCGTTGTGGACGAAAGCTTATGTGTAGAACTCAAAAACAGCCTGCGTGACGACATGGACGTGCACGTTCTCGCGACGTGCATCGCCGGCAAAGCGAATTGGCTCGTTTCTGGCGACGAAGACCTGTTGACCGTCCGCGACCGATATCCTGTGCGCAGCCCGGCCGAATTTGTTGCCATGCTGAGCCCTTGATATGTGTGCACCCGTTAAATGTTGCTCTCAACCGTTCTGCGATTCATGGACAAATGTCCACTTCTCGCTTCCTGCTTCCGCGACCCATGACTAGCAGCCCAAGGCCGCCCCGCCAGAGGGATCTCCACAGGCGTCACTTCCCGCGGAACTCGCGGTACCGATTCTCAAAAGATTTTTCGCTGCGTTGATGTCGCGGTCATGCCGCGTGCTGCACGCCGGGCACGTCCACTCCCGCACCGACAATGGCAACTCGCTTATCACGTACCCGCACGCCGAGCACGTCTTGCTGCTCGCGTAAAACCGCGGCGCCACGATGAGTTCCGAACCATACCACGCGCACTTGTACGTCAGCATTCGCCGAAACTCGCCAAAACCCATGTCCGAAATGGCTCGCGCCAACGCTCGATTCTGCACCATGCCTCGCACATGCAGGTCTTCCATGACGATCGCTCGCTTGGTTTTCGCGAGCTCCGTCGTCACCTTGTGCAAAAAGTCCTGCCGTATGTTGCGGATCTTCCGGTGCAGCCGAGCAAGCGCCAACGCCGACTTCCGCCGATTTCGCGAGCCGGGTTTCTTTCGGCTATGCCGCTTCGACAGCCGCTCTAAGCGGCGAAGGTATCGGCGCAACGGCTTTGGCGCCTCGATTTTCGTCCCGTCGGACAACGTGAGAAACCACGAAACCCCCAAATCCACACCCACCGGCTCGCCCGAAGGCGGCACAGGGTCGGGAATCTCCGTTTCTGCCGCCAAACTCACATACCATCGGTCCGCCTCCCGCTTTACCGTCGCCGACAAGATTCGGCCTTCGACATGCGGTTTCTCTTTCAGCCGAATCCGCCCGAGCCGAGGCAGTTGTACGGCGTTGTCCAAGACGCGAATCGAACCCGTCAGGCGAAACGAATCGTCGCGCCCTTTTTTCTTGAACCGAGGGAATCCGACCTTGCGCCCCTCCTTCAATCCGCGAAAAAAGTGTTGAAACGCGCGATCCAAGTCCCGCAGCGCTTCCTGCGGAGCGCACTTGGAGACCTCGTACATCCACGGGAAGTCGGTTTTCTTCAGGCGGTTGAGTTCCCGGTGCTGTTCGATGGCGTTCGTGCTTTGCCCCGTCTCTTCATGGAGCGCGATGCGTCGGGCAAGCCCCCAATTGTACGCAAATCGGGCCACACCTGCGTGCTTCGCAAGCAGGGCCCGTTGCATCCGATTCGGCGCCAACTCATACCGATACGCCCGATGAATCTTCACGCTCGAGAACCTCCAAAGCGCGCTTGGCGCGGTGACGAGCGGAACGCCGCCCGTACAACCGCGCGCAAAACAACGTGAGGACTTCGATCATGTCTTGCACCAAGTCGTCCTTGACCTCGCCTGGCTCCACGACGAGAATTCGTCGGCCTTGAGCCGCCAAAGCCGCCTCGACGTATTCAAACCCGAACCGCATGAGCCGATCCCGATGCTCCACCACAATCGTATGGGCATTTGGATCGGACAGCAGTTTCATGAGCTTCGGTCGATGCCCGTTGAGTCCCGAGCCGATTTCCGTAACCGCCTTGACCACGACAAGCTTCTGTTCCATTGCAAATTCCATGAGCCGTGCGATTTGGCGATCCAAATCGGCTTTTTGGTCGGCGCTTGACACGCGCGCATACAAGGCCACGGCATTCGTCGTGGAAGGCTCGGGTTCGTGGACGAGGATGGTGCCCGAAGGAGTTTGCTCAAAAGGCACGGGCATCCGGCCTTCTTTTACCCAACGCCAGGCGGTCTTGTACGAGATTCCATTCTTTCTTGCCCAATCACTTAGTTTCATAGAAATAGAATACACCAAATGTACATCATTGTCCATAATTCAATGAGCAGTTCTCAACCCTCGCTTGCCCCGGAAGACGCGCCCGGACTCACGTCCGTGCCCTTCTTTCGGGGCGTGTTCCGTGGCTTTAATCCACAATTGTGTTATCGGATTTTCGTTTACACAACCCACAGTTGTGGTGCATACTATCTATAGAACGAGGCGCAAAATGCATATAGCCTGCCAGAAGGGTCTCAGGCGGGCTATGGGACGAGGCCTGCAGTGCCGTATTCGGGCCGTCTAGTTAGCGAAGGTGACAGTCACTTCAAAGTGGGCCAACCTTATGCGGAGTGGCTGTTGTCCTTTTTGGGGACCATTTCGACTTTCAACTGCACCCAAACCTTCGATCCACGGACCTCTCCCCAATACTTGTACAACACGGTCCGCAGGTCTCTACGTTCGAGAGGGAGACTTGTGGTCGCGTTGCGCGTCTCGCAATGATGTAGACGCTCGACAGGGCTGTCCTAGGAGCGTGTCCGAGTAATCCTTGAATCGGATTCTTGAAGGGAACTTTCGGATCCTTGGCGAAGTCATCGGTAGGAACATCGGGGAGGCTTCGTCATGTCACGAAAGAAGTTCCGTGGTCACAACCACGATCAATTGCTCCTGTTACCTCCGGATTTGAACGAGTGGTGGCCGGAAAACCACTTGGCACGGTTTATCAGTGACGTCGTGGACCGATTGGATACGTCTGCGATCACCGAGCCGTACGAGCGAGAGTTGCGAGGCTATCCGCCGTATCATCCCGTGATGTTGCTGAAAGTGCTCATCTACGCTTATTCCACGGGAGTGTTCTCTTCTCGGAAAATCGCAGCGGCGTGTGAAGACGTGGTGGCCTTTCGTTGGCTGACCGCCAATCAGTGTCCGGACTTTCGTACCCTGAGTGACTTTCGGAAGCGGCATCTGCACGTGTTCAAGGAATTGTTCCTTCAGGTGTTGAGGGTTGCTCAAAGCGCTGGCATGGTCAAGATGGGGCATGTGGCGCTGGACGGGACGAAAATCCGGGCGAATGCTTCGAAGCACAAGGCGATGAGCTATGGGTGGATGAAACAAGAAGAGCAGCGTCTGCGTCAGGAGATTGCAGAGTTGGTACGGGACGCGGAACGGACCGACAAACGAGAAGACAAGCTCTATGGCAACACACGAGGGGATGAGTTGCCGGAGGCGCTGGCCCGTCGCCAGAGCCGATTGGCGAAGATCCAGGAAGCGATGGCGGCGCTGGAAGCCGAAGCGAAGGCGAAGGCAGAAGCCGAGCCAGAGCAAGCGAGCGCTGAAAAAGACGAGAAACGAGATGATGACGAAGGTCAGTCTGGCGGCAAGAAGGGTCATGGTTCGCAAGGCCGCAGGTCTATGAAGGCCGTGCCGGAAGACAAGGCGCAGCGGAACTTTACGGATCCGGAATTCCGCATCATGCCCTCCAAAGACGGATTTGTGCAGGCGTACAATGTGCAGGCTGTGGTGGACGAAGCGTATCAAATCATTGTGGCGACAGAAGTGATCAACTCGCCGAGCGATGCCAAAGTGCTCAGAACGATGGTCGAGATGGCGAAGCAGAACACAGGGCGGATTCCGAAGAAACTCTCGGGCGACGCAGGGTACTATGCGCAAGAGGATGTCGAATGGATGGAAGCGATGGGCGTGGATCCGTAATCGCAACGCGGCGGCAAAAACACGGAGAGAACCCCATATGCCCGAGAGGACGCATTCCGAAGTCGTATACGCCGAAACAGCGGATGGCGCGTAAGCTGGTAACCAAGCGAGGACGAGCGATTTATGCCAAGCGCAAAGTGATTGTGGAGCCGGTGTACGGTCACATCAAGTCTTGCTTGGGGTTCGATCGCTTTTCGCTACGTGGACTCGCCAAGGTACGGGGAGAGTGGTCCCTGGTCGCGATGTGCCACAATTTGCTGAAACTGTTCCGATACGGGCGGTCAAGGATAGCGATGGCCTGACCCGGGCCCATCGCTGCCTTGGAGTCTGGGTAAAATGTAAGGTTGGAGAGGCCAAGTTCACCGTTTTGCTGGAAGAAGTAATACCATGTGGAGCGTATCCGTGGGTCAATTAGTCGGACACGCTCCTAGTGGAACCAATCTTCTCTGACCACAGTTTCGTTCCGAAACAGAGTGGTTTTTGGAGTACCTATTCAGCCTACAAGAAAAAAGAGGGTGTTTCGGTCTTTATTTGCGCAAAAGCGCCAATGAAATCCTCGAATTACAGACCCCATTGTGCAGTTCATATCAACAAAAGCTTGTCCATCTAGCGTAATAAAATGATTTCACCCCTGTGTTCGCCTGCCAATTTCTTGTTGACCAGATCCCAAAACGCGGCGATGCTTAATAGTAACTTCGGAGGTTCTTCCCTGAAGAAGAATCCCCTCGGAGGAGTTGTCCATTCCATGTCATTTTCTACGCCCGCCGCATTGACCGGTACATCCACAACCCAAAATGGAATGCCGTGGTATGAGGCAAGGTGATTGTATACGCCGGGATTGGCCCATGCAACGAGGAACTCCAAGCCACTTTCGAGCGCGTACGTAATTGCAGCATGAAATACTGCCCGGGCTGCTTCACGGCGAATGGATGAAAACCGCCCCAATTCACCCATTGTGTAACGGTGAGTATCCAGGAATGCTCTCATTCGGGGGGTGAGCATAAAATACCTTTCCGCCCCGAACTCTCTGTGATTCTTTCCTAGTTCCAGGCCTAACGTTGCTACTATTTCGTGATTTTCGTACGCAACGAACAGAATGTCAGGTGCATTTTTCCATCTACTACCGTAAGCTTCCTCATACTTGCGACCGCAAAATTCCATCGCTTTTTGGATTTCCTCGGCTGTATTCGCAATGCACACATTGATTTCGCGACTGGCTGGAACCGTTTTATCCTTCATGACAGTCGATTGCATGGTGAACACCTCCCTCGTATCGCAAGAAACGGCCCTCTAGAGTCATAGAATCAAACACCCAGCAATCCGGTGCTGCAGGCAACTTAGTAACGAAAGGAGCGTCCTCCAGACCTGCCACCACAAGTGCCACTTGTGGAATTACTGCTGCTTCAGCTATCGGAGGTGACGCTGCGTAGAGAGGAACCGTATGTTTATTCACGAACCAGTCATAGATGGTTTCAATGCTTGGGAATGGTGGTTTATTCGGCATGAACTTGGACAGTAGTCTAATAATCACATCACCTTTCAACGGCGTATCCTCCGGGATGTCAAAATACTCTTCCAACGACATACCTTCATGTGTCCATTTAAACAACGAAGTCCCCCATCCTATGCACCATGCGGACAGGATATATTTTGTTCGAAGTGACTCCCTGAAGGCACGATGAAGCGCGTACCGTTCTCCCAATAGATAAAAATCCATTTGGTCCAACACTAAATCGCAGCCGTTTACAAACTCCCGCGCGTTATCTTTGGTGATGCCTTCCGGGAAGATCTCGACCGTTACGTCTCCGGCTAGCTCGTATACCATCTGACCGACCACTTCTGCCTTATTCTTCCCCAGATTCGCCTTTGAAGCCCCCATCTGACGATTGACGTTCGTCCACTCAAAAACGTCCGGGTCGGCCACCTTGATGTGTCGGATGCCCATCCTCGCGAGCCTGACGGCGCAAGCGCCACCGATCCCGCCGCATCCCGCAACGCCAACAGTGACGTCTGAAAACCTCTTTTGTCGCTCTTGTTGCTCCTCGGGAGTATCTCCTAACCACGCAAGGTTTCGGTGCACTCGTTTCCAGTAAACCTCTTCATCGTATATGCATTCCAAGCGGATAAGCCGAGTCATTGCAATGAGCCCCCTTAAACTTCATTCGTTATGAAGAAAAAATCTGAATTCAACATCGCTCGAGTGATCACTTGTTTTCCCTGTCTCTCTTTCTTACCAACCTCCTTTCAATTCCGAATCTTAATCGTCGTTATTTCGGTATGCACAGAAATATGGTTGTCCTTCGATTCGCCGTCTTCAATACTGGAGTTATCTTTTCACGGGTCACCGCATACTCTGGTATTTCTATACCAAAGAGTGCTTCAAGTTCGGACTTTCCAAGTGTCGTTACTCGCAGTGCTCGTGTACCCGAAATCTGGACTATCCATCCCAATTCCATCATCCGGCGAGCAATAGCAGCACCAAGCGCTCCAGCAAGGTGGTGTCTACGCTCGCTCCAGTCCATGCACTTACGGGCGAAATATCTTCGAGCCTCCCGAACATCTGAAACATTGATTCCGATATCACCCAACCATCTCGTCCCCATCTCTGTCACGTGATAATCGCGGTCTCCGTCGTCCTGGAGATAACCTAATGTCTGCATCTTTTCGACCACGCTCACTCCAAGCTGGCCAGCAATGTGGTCGTAGCACATGCGTGCAAAACAGAGTGATCGAACATTATCCGATTCCTTCAAGGAGCGGACGGGTTTAAGGGGTGCAACGGCGTTGAGCGCTTCCAACGCTCTGGCGATGTACTCATTGGCGAGACGATAGTAGTGATAGCGACCATGCACCTCGTGGACCAGAAGCCCGCTATCAACGAGCTTGGCCAGATGTCCGCTCGCTGTTTGGGGTTTTATATGAGCGACTCGAGCAAGTTCTCCTGCTGTTAATGCTTCACCCCCCAAAAGTGCGGATAGCATCACTGCTCGCGACGGGTCGGCAATCAAAGACGCTATTTGCGCCAAATTCGGATAACCGTGCATCGTGGAACACCCCCTTTGAACGCAAAAAAAACCTACCCAAAGCATTACAGGACAACACCATCATACGACATGCATACTTCGGCGAAATCCGAAATGTCGTCGCCTTATAATGAGGCACGGATAAAACTTGGTTATTCAACATGAAGGTGGGTGAGACATAAGTGGAGCTTGTAGAGGAACACATTACGCCCGTATCGCCTTATAACTTCGGACTTGCTTTGGGATATCTGCGTACATCCTCGTCTGCAATATTGGAGCATATTAGTGGTGATCGATATCTGCGGGCGATTCGAGTGGGCGATCACCCTGTTGTAGTGGACATTACATTTTCAGGCCCGATAGACCAGACAACGCTTCACGTCAAAGTCGCTGGAGAGCGATTGAATGACGATACAATCCGAACGGTTTTGACTTGGGTTTGCCGCGTCTTTTCTCTAGAAGTAAATCCCGCTCCGTTTCACGCTCTCTATAAGCGTGATCCGGTATTCGGTATTTTGATAAACAATTACCGTAATGTTCGCCCAATCCTCATCGCCGATCCCTATGAAGCAATGTTGTGGACGATTCTTGGGCAACAGGTCCATACACGTGTGGCCCGGCGCATGAAGTGGTCTCTGGTTAGGCTCTGCGGTCACCCGCTGGAGTATGACGGGAAGGAACTGTGGCTCCTTCCGACACCCCGGGACATCGCCAACATGGATCCGTCAGACATTGAGCGCATTGGCATCAGCAAGCAAAAGGCTAACACGATTGTGCGGGTCTCATATCTGGTATCGACAGGCACACTGGACTTTAAAGAGCTTGGCGGGTTGGAACCTGAATCGGTGTACCAAGCTCTTACACGCATTAAGGGCATAGGCCCATGGACTGCGGAATGCGTCATGATGCGTGGGTTGGGCTTTGATGATGTGATACCAGCCGGGGATGTGGGCTTACAGCATATCGTTGGACGATTTTATGGTTTGGGTCGAAAAGCGACAGAAAGCGAACTGCGTCAAATTGCGGAAAAATGGAGACCGTGGCGTGGTTGGGCTGCGTTCCTATGGTGGTTTCAGCTGCAAACGGAAGCGTATGTACAGCAGATTGCGAGTGGAGAGAAGGAGTAGATGGATGTGTCCGGTTCAAAACGATTCGGCTTCGCGACGACAGGATTGATGCTCTGCGCCTTGATGATCGGCACGAATATCCCCTCGCCCCTTTACGGCGTGTATGAACATCTTTGGCATTTCAGTCCGTCGGTATTGACTCTTGTTTTTTCGACCTATGCACTGTGCATCATACCTTCTTTGCTGATTTTCGGGCAGTTGTCGGACGCCCTTGGACGGAAACCCGTCATGGTAGCAGGATTCCTGATTGCCGCTGTCGGTTCACTTACATTTGTGTTTGCCAAGAACGTTACGTGGCTTTTCATCGCAAGGGCGCTGCAAGGTCTAGCGGTTGGAATCGTAAGCGGGACTGCTACGGCCGCATTGACAGAACTCGAACCAAACAGCAATCGACAGCGCGCATCTCTAGTTGCTTCGTTGGCAACAGCCGGTGGTACCGCGCTTGGTCCGATATTTGCCGGTCTGCTTGCTCAATACGCACCAATGCCTCTACAACTGCCGTACCTTCTCAACTGTGTGTTACTTTTGATTGGACTGCTTGGGCTCCTGTTTATTTCCGAACCGTTGCCCAAAGATTTTCGGAAGCACTGGGAGCCCCAGCGGCCTGGGGTACCTCGGGAAATCCTTTCACCCTTTGTTGTTGGCAGCTTGGTGGCATTCGCGGCATGGACCGTCACAGCGCTTTTCATGTCTCTCGTCCCATCTTATGTAACTTCACTGCTGCATGTTAAAAATTTGGCCGTGGCTGGTTCGGTTGTATTTCTGATGCTTGGTTCCAGCTCCTTAATCCAGTTAACATTGCGAAAGTTAGGTAATCGAACTGCGCAGATCACAGGGCTTTTGCTGCTCCTGATTGGACTGGCTGGGATCATTGCTTCTGTACCTATGCAATCCCTTTGGTTTCTCTTAGTGAGTACCGTCATTGCAGGTGCCGGGCAAGGCCTTGCGTTTATGGGAAGCGTGTCGTTGGTCAACCATGTAGCGCCACCTGCGCAAAGAGGTAGCGTCTTTTCCACGATGTACGTTGTTGTTTACTGCGGAGTTGGGCTTCCTGTGATTGGAGTGGGCTTTTTAGCCCAGAAGCTAGGGTTGTTTTCCGCCGTGATTGTCTTCTCTGTATTGGTTTGCCTTTTAAACCTCGTCATGATTGGAGCCATCTTGCGGCTGAAAGAAATCTCTAAGTAGGGTCTGGTGAACGGGTTAGAGTTTGTCAGCGCGGTTGCAGTGAGGGCCTTCTGGATTCACGCAAGAACAAGGGACAATAGGATGCAGACTCGACAGTCCAAGTGCCTCACTAGGAGCGTGTCCGAGTAATCCTTGAATCGGATTCTTGAAGGGAACTTTCGGATCCTTGGCGAAGTCATCGGTAGGAACATCGGGGAGGCTTCGTCATGTCACGAAAGAAGTTCCGTGGTCACAACCACGATCAATTGCTCCTGTTACCTCCGGATTTGAACGAGTGGTTGCCGGAAAACCACTTGGCACGGTTTATCAGTGACGTCGTGGACCGATTGGATACGTCTGCGATCACCGAGCCGTACGAGCGAGAGTTGCGAGGCTATCCGCCGTATCATCCCGTGATGTTGCTGAAAGTGCTCATCTACGCTTATTGCACGGGAGTGTTCTCTTCTCGGAAAATCGCAGCGGCGTGTGAAGACGTGGAGGCCTTTCGTTGGCTGACCGCCAATCAGTGTCCGGACTTTCGTACCCTGAGTGACTTTCGGAAGCGGCATCTGCACGTGTTCAAGGAATTGTTCCTTCAGGTGTTGAGGGTTGCTCAAAGCGCTGGCATGGTCAAGATGGGGCATGTGGCGCTGGACGGGACGAAAATCCGGGCGAATGCTTCGAAGCACAAGGCGATGAGCTATGGGTGGATGAAACAAGAAGAGCAGCGTCTGCGTCAGGAGATTGCAGAGTTGGTACGGGACGCGGAACGGACCGACAAACGAGAAGACAAGCTCTATGGCAACACACGAGGGGATGAGTTGCCGGAGGCGCTGGCCCGTCGCCAGAGCCGATTGGCGAAGATCCAGGAAGCGATGGCGGCGCTGGAAGCCGAAGCGAAGGCGAAGGCAGAAGCCGAGCCAGAGCAAGCGAGCGCTGAAAAAGACGAGAAACGAGATGATGACGAAGGTCAGTCTGGCGGCAAGAAGGGTCATGGTTCGCAAGGCCGCAGGTCTATGAAGGCCGTGCCGGAAGACAAGGCGCAGCGGAACTTTACGGATCCGGAATTCCGCATCATGCCCTCCAAAGACGGATTTGTGCAGGCGTACAATGTGCAGGCTGTGGTGGACGAAGCGTATCAAATCATTGTGGCGACAGAAGTGATCAACTCGCCGAGCGATGCCAAAGTGCTCAGAACGATGGTCGAGATGGCGAAGCAGAACACAGGGCGGATTCCGAAGAAACTCTCGGGCGACGCAGGGTACTATGCGCAAGAGGATGTCGAATGGATGGAAGCGATGGGCGTGGATCCGTATATCGCAACGCGGCGGCAAAAACACGGAGAGAACCCCATATGCCCGAGAGGACGCATTCCGAAGTCGTATACGCCGAAACAGCGGATGGCGCGTAAGCTGGTAACCAAGCGAGGACGAGCGATTTATGCCAAGCGCAAAGTGATTGTGGAGCCGGTGTACGGTCACATCAAGTCTTGCTTGGGGTTCGATCGCTTTTCGCTACGTGGACTCGCCAAGGTACGGGGAGAGTGGTCCCTGGTCGCGATGTGCCACAATTTGCTGAAACTGTTCCGATACGGGCGGTCAAGGATAGCGATGGCCTGACCCGGGCCCATCGCTGCCTTGGAGTCTGGGTAAAACGTAAGGTTGGAGAGGCCAAGTTCACCGTTTTGCTGGAAGAAGTAATACCATGTGGAGCGTGTCCGTGGGTCAATTAGTCGGACACGCTCCTAGGATTCCTCTGTACGCTTTAGGGCCGCAAGATAGCGTTCCACAGAACGCATGACGGCATCTTTAGCTCGGGTTTCAATCACGGTATCAAACTGCGTTCCATAAAGTCGCTCAAATGACAGAGGTTCCAGTTTACTACGGATCGACTCGACAATGGTTGCTGACAACGGAATCCGGTTTGGAAAGCTGTACATGAACGAGACGTGACGGCGGTCAGCCGACACAGAGAGTGTATCCCCCGTCAACAAGACACCTCGGCCTTGGGCGCCTTTCTTCCACAGAAGTACCGTCGATCCAGCAAAATGTCCTCCCACGTGGAATAGCGTACATTCCGAACCCAGCTCAAACTTCGGACCATCCCACAAGACGATCCGTTCGCTTGGTCTCATCACCCACTGTTTGTCGCGAACATGAAGATAGACACAGGTGTCGAATCGTTCCGCCCACTCAACCATCGAAGAGTAGAAATGCGGGTGCGAAACCGCGATGGCACGAATTCCACCGATGCCTCGAATAAGGTCAACCGTGACGTCATCAAGATACGAAATGCAGTCCCACAGGATGTTGCCTTCTTGTGTGCGAATCAACTTAGCGTGTTGCCCAATGGCGAATTCAGGCACAGTCTCAATGCCCCACAAATAGGGTTCGTGCTGATAGAACGCGTTTCGATATCCATGTCGCTGCATATCCGCGAGCGTCGTCCACCTTTGGCCTTCGCGTCCAACATACTCCCGTTCGTCTTGACAAATCGGGCATGTGGATGGGGGCAAATCGGTCTCTGGATATTGCGTGCCACAGGTCATACAGATCCATGCAGGCATAAGGTTCACCCTTTCCATTCGTTGCATTCTGTCGCTTCGCTCCGGACTCTGCGCAGGACTTCTCGCGCAAGCAAGACCTCGGTTCCAGCAAGACCCACGGAGAATAACACGCTGATCCCATAACGGTCTGGTTCCACACGAGGCTGCGTGGACAACAACTCCCCCAGTTCGATCACCGACGTCATCGAGACCGTGGAGATGTGAGATTCGGGATAACTTGTCATCTGCGCAATGGAGTCCGTCACCAATAACGTCGCAGCTTGAACCGTCTCACGCGGAATTTCGTGCGCTCCCACCCATTTCGGTCCCACCGTATGGATGTGTACCCCCGAAGCGAGCATGGTCGGATCGAATACGGGTGTCCTGCTGTTGGTCGCGCAGATGACGACATCGGCGCCTCGCACGCAACGCTCCACTCGGTCCGAATCCACAATGTCCCGCCCCAACCGCTTTGACATACGACACACAAATGCCATCCGCTTTTCAGCATGACGGCTGTACACCCGAATTTCCTCAAAGGGCCGGACTTGCACCGCAGCCTCAAGTTGCGTTTCCGCCTGCCTGCCCGTCCCAATCACAGCAAGCACGCGTGCGTCTCGCCGCGCCATGTACTTCATGGCGACTCCGCCAATGGCCCCCGTACGCATCTGGCCGAGCGTATCCCCCAAGACGATCCCTTCCAGTACGCCATCGCGGCCGTACACCGCCACAAACTGCTGCCCCTCCGGGGTGTCAACGCCCAGTGCAGGATACACTCGGAACCCCATGCATCCGTCGTCCCCATCCACAGCGCCAGCAGTGAATACGAGTCGCGCGCGGTCGGTTTTCTACGTGAAACCGCGGCGGAGCGTGGAGTTCGCCTCGGGCGTGCATCGTGAATGCTCTCTCCATCACGGAGATCGCCGTGGCCATATCGATCAGGCTCCGAACCTCAGCGTCCTGGATGATGCGCATTCGAACTCTTCCTCCATTTCCGTCACCACGAACTCCTTTGATCAAGAGTCTAAGCCAGCCCTCATGTCCGCGCATCGTACGAAAGTACGATCAGCAATCGGCTCCAGCTAAGCCGTTTACCGGACGCGGCGCAGCGTGACCTCCCGTTACGATCTCGACATCCAACGGAACAGGAGGCGACGCCATGCTGCATCCCTACTTCACTTTGCAGACAGCGAGAATACGCTGGCAGGAACTCAAGCGGCGCGTGCGGAAGTCATGAGTATCTACGTCACACACCTATCGCACGGGGGCATAGGCAATGTCATCTTCACTGGAACGTGAACTTTTGAGTGAGATAGCCAAGGAGCTATCCCGCGGAACACGAGTGGATGAGGCTTTGCCGCGCGTGCTCGCACGTCTCGCTGCACTTCTTGGTCTCAGGGCCGCGTGGGCGTTTGCATACGATGGTCGGCGTCGTTCGTACAGGCTGATGGCGTCGGTAGGCCTTCCACCAGCCCTCGCGCGGAGGGAGTGCCATGCACTCCGGGGCGGATGGTGCGAATGCCAGGATCAGTTTGACGCCGGAAACATGCGCGAGGCAATCACCATTGTTCATTGCAGCCGCCTGCAACGTGCGCGCGGAAACAAAGAAGGGCTCGCGTATCACGCGAGCGTCCCCCTTGTCAGTGCGAGCGCGCGCCTCGGTGTGATGAACATCGCTGCGTGCGAGCAGGATGCCTTCAGCCCTGAGACATTGCGCGTGCTCTCGACCGTCGGTGCACATCTCGCCACCGCCATGGCACGCGAGTGGCACGCAAGGCTTGCCGAGCGCCATGCGGCGAGCCTGCGCGAATTGATCGCGCTTGGACGACGGATGACAACGACAGTTCGCGAGGCGGATCTCTTTCAGACCACAGCCGATGCGACTGTCCGTTTGCTCAGATGCGAAGGCGGCGCCGTGATCGCGTCGACCGGAGAAGTGCTCGCCGCCGCTGTATCTCAGACGAGAGCGCCGCGATTCTACACCTATTGGCCCACGGAAGTGACACAGCAGATCCGCGCAAGTCTCCATGCCGTCGCCCTGCCGCGTGCGGGCGACCAAATCCAAGCCCCGATATCGCCCGAGGTCAGCATCGTGGCGGAAGATCGCACGATTGGGCGGTTCGACGAAACAGATCAGCGAATCCTGGAGGCCATCGCTCTCATGGCGCGCCACGCACTGGCTGCGCTCGACACACGCCGCCGGCACGCGGAATGGCGGGCGGTGTCGGAACGCCAGACGATCGCAAGCCACCTGCACGACTCCGTGAACCAGCGACTCTTCTCAGCCGCCATGTTCACGCATGCGGCCCAGGCCGAGATCGAGCGCGATCCGATGAAAGCAGCCCAACATCTGACGAAGATCCGACATTTGATCGACGATGCTCGCCAAGAGCTGAGGCAACTGGCCTCCACCCTACGCCACACGGATGCTCCATCGGTCTCGAACACGATCCAGCGCTTGGTACGCGATCTCGCCGACCTGCCCGGCCTCACCGTCGATATTCGAGCGATGACGCCAGTCGCGGACATTCGCCTCCGGCCTTCGGCGCGCACTGCGCTCTGCCGCGCGATGGATGAAGCCGTCCAGAATGCGCTCCGGCATGGCGCTCCGAGCCATCTGGATATGGCTCTGTTCGAAGATAAAAGAGGCATCAAGTTTGTGTTAGTCGACGATGGTCTCGGGTTCGATCCCGCTCGCGTCGACGGAGGTTTCGGACTTGACTCGATTCGACGACAAATCGAGGAAGAGGGCGGCTTCGTTCGTTGGCTCAGCAATCCAGGTCACGGCACACGATGCGAAGTGTGGCTGCCCATGCATTCGGAGGAATGATATGCATACTCCGATACGAATTGCGATGGTGGAAGATCACCCTGTGGTCCGAGAAGGCCTTCGCGTACTCCTTAATCTCGAGCCGGACATGGAATTGGTGGGCGAGGCGGAAAGCGTAACTTCGGCACTTGCCCTTATCCAACGCGTACCTGTGGA
Source organism: Alicyclobacillus vulcanalis (assembly GCF_900156755.1). Classification (GTDB taxonomy): domain Bacteria; phylum Bacillota; class Bacilli; order Alicyclobacillales; family Alicyclobacillaceae; genus Alicyclobacillus; species Alicyclobacillus vulcanalis. The sequence continues at coordinate 5,265 of NZ_FTOO01000016.1, read as the reverse complement.
CGTGCTCCTGCTCGACCTCGTCCTCGGCGAGGAGGATGGTATCGATCTCATCCCTGCACTCCGGAAGGCGGCCCCCGAGACGCGCATTCTCGCCTTGAGCTCGTTCACCGATCCGGCGCGCATGGCGCGTCTGGCCTCTGCGGGTGCAGATGGCTTCCTTCCGAAGACCGTGGATCCGAAGCATCTGCTGGCGGCCATTCGCCAGGTAGCCGCGGGACGCGTGGTGTTCGATCGCGCCATGTTGAAGGCATTGCAGGAACCAGACGCGGAGGAAGCCAAACGGTTGGCACAATTAACCCCCAGAGAATCGCAAATTCTTCGTCAGGTGACAAAGGGCCTATCCAACAAGGAGATTGCAGATCGATTGCAGATTTCCGAGCGGACCGTCAAAGCGCATTTGCAGCACATCTTCGATAAACTCGGCGTTCAGGATCGAACCAGTGCGGCCGTGCTCGCCATTCGGCACGGATGGATGTAGGGCTACCGAAGAACCCGACACCGACATTTGTTCTTGTAGTCATACCAAGTCCCACGAACCCACTGCCGACGCGGTTTCGTAGGACCTTCGGATAACTCCCGTAGATCCCTCTTGCCCAGGTACTACCTACAGCGGTGACGCTTTTCCCATCACGTCTCTCCGGACGCAACATCCAGACTAGCGCCCTTGCCGGTTTCGTTGCCGCCGATGAACCAAGCTATAGCGCCCGCAAGTCCAATCGCCCAGACCAGTGCGTTGAACATGGTGTATGCATTGATTCCGAAGTTCTGCGTGATGTAGATGGTCGCGATGTACAATCCAATGCTCACGAAGCGCACCAGCGCAGTGTAGGTGCCACGGCGCTTCGTCGGCCAAACCTCGCCCTTAAGCGTGTCCTCGGTCAAATAGCCAATGTTTACGAACACGTTCAGAACGATGAGCAAGATCCAGAAGAGCGCCAGGCTCTTGGACCAAGCCGGAATGGTGGCCCAGATCACAAGTGTCATGATAAACGATCCCAAGTAACCGATGAGCAACAACCACTTTCGGCTCCATCGATCTGCCCACAGGCCGAAGAAACCAGACACGAAGCCGGTGCCCGTCGCGACCAAAATGATGGCGGCGTTCAGTTTCGGGAAAAAGTGCGGTCCGAGCACGTACGTCATCAGGCCGAAGCCCGCTGATCCCGCAAACGAAATGGTCAGCGTGGTGAACAGCTTCAGACCCATACCGACCCGCTTCTGCCCGTCTTCGCGAGCTTGAGCCCGCTCTGTCGCCCGTCGCGCGGCTTCCTGGCGAGCTTGATACTCCTCCCAACCGTAGTACTTTTCGATTTCGGCGCGGGCGCGTTCGTGTTGTCCCGTGCGCTCGAGCCACCGAATCGATTCTGGCGTATTTCTCCTTGCGAAGAACAGAATGATGAGTACAACAAGGAGTGTGATAGCGATCATAGCGCGTTGAAATGCCACATGTTGATAGGCTGTCGACAACGCAACGAGCCCCAGGATGACGCCGCCCAGGTTGATAAAGTTGAGTTCCAGCATCATCGTCTTTCCGCGGTGCTTGTGCGGCATCATCTCGTGCGAGACGGCCATGATGGTGTTCATTTCGCCGCCGGCCGCGAACAGAAGCATCGCGAGGAAGAGCAAAATGAGCCAGTATCGATTGCTGAACACAAGTCCAATCGCGCCCAGGCCATAGAGTGCCATGGTGGTGTAGAAGGTGTTCTTCCGGCCAACGCGATCGGCCAAGGGACCGGCCACGGCAATGCCAATGATGAGCCAAATGGGTGACCACGCGAGTAAGAGCGATTGGAGCGACTTCGGCATTGGAACCCATTGAGTCGCGACACTCGACAAGCTGAAGATGTAGTTCTCAAGCAGCATCCCGAGTCCGAACGACCAGAAGAGCCAGCTGTCTGTCCGCGTCCAATGCTCTTCACGTGCAGCCTCCACCGAGTTTGACATCGCTTTCATCTCCTTTCTGCGAGTAACGATGTCATTTTACCTCTCTGTGGTTATTTGTGAATCGCTGACGTACGACGCGAAGTCCCAACGCTTGCCCCGGAATACGCGCCTGGACTTACGTCTTCTTCATTGCCACTGTTTTTCGCCATGTCGTTTACACAATCATCGTTGTGGTTCATCCTCTCTACACACAATATACAGATGGCCCACCAGAGGTAGATCTCTGGCGGGCTATGGGACCAGGTTTGCAGCGCCGCGCTCGGGCCGTCTAGTCAGCGAAGGAGACAGTCACTCCGAGGTCGACCAACCTTATTGGGAGTGGCTGTCGTCCTGTTTACGAACAATTTCTACCTTCAACTGCATCCACACTAGATGAATCAACGGTAGCGGAATGGAAAGTTCCAGTAGAAACCTTCGCTCCACGGGCCTCATCTTCCGGTACCCGTACAACACGTTCCGCAGGCCTCTACGTTCGAGAGGGAGGCTCGTGGTCAAGCAACGGCAACTATGGGTCAGCGTACTATCGTTCTCTCGCAGATCATAGCTTAGTAAGGAATCTGTACCGGATAACGATCACCAGGCAAGCCCAAGATGTACTGTGGTGTTTGCAAGTTGTGAACGCCGTACAATGACATCACCTGTGACGTTTGGGTCACTACATCTCCGTTCTGGAGATTAAGGGCTTCGTATGCGCCGGCGGATGGCGTTCCTACGATGACGGATTCTCCAACAAATTTCAGCACATCGAATATGGGGGTAGGGCCCCATCCGAAATACACCGGATGGTGGTTATAGCTCAATCCTATTGCGATCCCGTTCGGACGATCATCGTAAAATCCTAAAGCGAACGGTTTTCCACCAATCGTCCCCGTAAAGTCCTCTACATCATGAAAGTATTTGGATAAATAGGTTAGTCCGGTTCGTGGGTCACGATATCCATCGGGTACTACTGAGGAGATGTTTGCACCTGTTATTCGGACTAACGTACCCGTAAAATGGCTTGATGTTTCGTCAGAAGCTGTGGATTCCCCGGTACTACGTTCACCACGGGAAAGCTCCATGTCTACTCCATTCCATGTCGTGCGTATCCCGATTCGGACCAGGCTTTCCATCACGTAGTACAGTGGCACGTACGTCGTTTCAGCATGCCCCCACGGGTCTTTTGCCACCATTTTCGGCGCTAATTCCACCACCTTTCCGTCGATGCTAATTGCCATTTCTGCCGCTGTGGGTGTCCGTGCGCTGGGAACTTCGCGCCCCTCCACGCTCCAATCCACAGGCGTTTGAATCGACCACACCTGACCATTCCACGAGTTCTTAAGCCCCATTGCCTTCAATGCTGACTCTAGGTACCAGATGGGCATCCAACTGGTCTCTTGGTGTGAGAACGGATCTACAGCCACTCGATGATCCACGGTGCTGAACGGACGACCGTTGACTATGATGTGTGTAATCCCAACCGATTCCGCGGTATCGGCCGAAGCTGAAGGCATAATCATGAATTGCCCCATCGCTAAGCCGGCGCAGACGATACCACTTATCGCAACATGCTTCTTGTTCACAGTTCCCCATCCCTTCTTCGGCTTCTTGCGCTGTTCTCGTTGATGAGACCCACCTGTGACAGCATCCATTCTGCGCCTATGTCCTCAAATGCATCGCAAATAGGATTCCTTCCAATCTACCCATTCGACAGTCAACGCTTGTCACACTCTGTCCATGATGAGAAAACTGCCCATAAACACGCTTGCCCCGGAAGACGCGCCCGGACTCACGTCCGTGCCCATCTTCCGGGGCGGCGATTACCATGGCTCATTCAGCCACGCGTCCCAGTCGATGTCCGAATCGTCCACCTCATCGAACGCGTCCTGCGACGCCTCACGCGCAGGCTTTGGCTTCACCATGCCTTCTGGCCAACCGTGGACCTCGACCATGCTCACATCGAACTGCTTCTTCGATTTCATCCGCAAGACGGCCTCCAGCCCCTCGCGCATCGTCTCGTCGAACACGTACACGTCCGCGCCCGCGACCTGGCCGGTGTTCGGGACTTGGTAGCCGTAGATGAATTCGCGCCAGTTCCGCACGCGATCCGTGCTCCCGTTGACGTACGTGTCCACTAGTCGATACCGACCGTCCGGCAAACGAAGGAACGCGCCGAACGCATGCTGAGGTGGCACGCGCATCCGGTCGTCCCAGTCCACCACGTCCGCTTCAACCAGGTACTTGCGTTGTGCGTGTTCGTCATCATAGATCGCCTCCAGGAACCACCGCGGATGTTCCAAGAATGATTCCCACGGCAGTAAGTAGAATGTCCGTCCCACGCGCTCAATCGTCGACAAGTTCTGCAGTGCCACCCGATAGTGCTCTCGTGGCGCCAAGAACAGAACCTGCGACACGCTGCTGTTTTGGATGACGCGGCGGATAATGCCGCTAAGGATAAAGCTGCGCTTGTCTTCGTTGCGAATTCGCATAGGCAACAAGAACACCCCGAGCGTATAGTCGCCATCCCGCTTCACTAGCCACGCATGCAAGCCCTCGTCGCCGTTTTGCGGCAGCATCATGTCCCATTCGTCGTACAGTAGGCCATCATGCCGAAGCCGTATCAGCATCTCGACCATATTCAATGTCTGGCCGAGCATGTCCGCCGGCACACGATTGCGCGTGCGAGAAAGGCCCTCCCGTTCGCTCCATTCGCTCAGCGCGTGGTCGGACAGGCGCAACAGCGACATGATTCGGTTCCCTGGCACGACGTATCGGCCGCTCGTCACATGCTTCGGCACCTTGTACTGCACTTCGAACATGTCCCACCTGTGCGTCGTCAAGTCCTTCGCCGTCTGCCACGGTATCCGTAATAAACGCGCCGCCTGACCGTGAATCATTACACCCATCCGCACCAACGCGCGTGCCAGTTCTTCCGACCGTACCTCTGCCAGCGCCTCCCACGCTGCTGCTCCGCGCTTCGTCATCCGCGTGTCTCCTTCCAGTTCGCGTGTTCATCGCGGGCTATGTGCCTGTTCGCGCTTGGGAGCTTTAGACCCCGGAACCCTGAACGGGTTCCGGTCCCTAAAGCTCCCCTCGCTATAATCTCCCCTAGCCCTTCTTTTCGAGAGCAACATCGAAATCGCTCGGTAGACAGGACTTTTTTATCGCCTTGGTGACTGTTTGCGAAATAAATTTGCGTTTTTATCACTGACAGTCGAATGATGCAATGTGCAAACAGCCACGTAGAGGTAGTGTCCCGTCAAGAGGTGTAAATTCACCGTTTGTGTGTACTGTGTGACATCGGTCAGCTTTGTCCCGTTCGGGACGATATCGACCGTCTTC